>CAYLYF010000086.1:0-17850 GCA_964387595.1 uncultured Thermodesulfobacteriota bacterium
GGTGGGGGATTTTGACCCGGCCACAGGTGGGGGATTTTCAAGTGGCCATCGGGGTGAACGGATGGTTTTCTTCTTTTCCAAAGATAAACAGCATGCCGCGATCTTTTTTAAGAGACTTTCGGTACATGAGGCCCAGGTGCCATTCATCTTTTGTCCGCATGACTTCAACTGAAACAGAAATCTTATCCCCGTTTTTTTTCTGAACTAAAACTTCCGGTGTTTGCGCTCTGCATCCGGCCAGCAAAAGTAAAAGAACAAATATAAATGACAAGTGCTTTACAGCTTTGAGGCTCATTTTTTCTCCTGAATCAGGTTGTTTTCTATATCTTTACTAGTTATTTTGATTTCAGTCAATGTTTAGAAAACAGTACTTTAAGTATTTATAATACTTGAAATACTTAAAGTTAATATCGCTCCAAGGCTTTAACTGAATTCAGGTACTTTAAGTACTTTAGTTCACTTCAAGTACTTTAGGCACTTTTAAACCATTCCGCATTTCTAACTTCGAACTCCGAACTCATCACTCCGAACTTTCTTGCTTTTTTCTTTGACATAAAGCTGCTTTTACTGTTATCTGAAAAGGAATGTCTGCAACAGAAAGCATAAAAATGACAATCAGTGTTTCTGATATCCCGAGAGAAGTTGAAAAGGCCATTGATAATACGCCGCCTATTTCTCCGATTATTGGAAAGGTAAACCAGATCGCCCAGGAAATAGAGACTTCTCCGAAAGAGCTGGTAAAGATCATTATGCTGGACCCGGTTCTCACCGGAAAAGTAATTAAGCTGGTAAACTCGTCATTCTACGGGGTTTCAGAACGGGTTCGGTCTCTTCCTCAGGCAGTTATTCTGCTGGGTGTGAATACGGTTAAGAATCTTGCGGTTTCAACCTCTCTTCTAAGTATCGTTTCTGTCAAAGAAAAGAATTCACCGCTCAGCTCGGAAGACTCCTGGAAACACTGTCTTGCATCAGCTGTGGGCTGTAAGCTTCTCGCCAGGTTTCTTAAGGTCTCACCGGAGGATATGGGCAGTTATTTTGTTGCCGGTCTTTTGCAGGACATCGGAAAAATCCTTTTTATAAAAATAAGCCCGGAAAAATATAAAAAAGCTCTGGAAGAGTTCAGACGATTCGGAAGATCCCTCGCATTTTCCGAAATGGCGCATTTCGGCTGTTCACATACCCATGCGGGCGGACTTTTTGCCAGAAAATGGCGTCTGGACAAGGATTTGGTTCGTGCAATAGAATCACATCACTCCCCTGCGGAAAGCAATAGCAATCTTTTAAGCAAAGCAGTAACGATCATAAACAACCTCTGCAAGCAGTACCATTTTGGAGAAAGCGGCGATCCTTTAGAAGAAGAGATAGCCGTGGACCTGACAAACCGTCTGAATATTTCTGCTGAAATTTTAAATAAAATATCAGACCAGCTTCCTGCTGAGATCAACAAGGCTTTCGAATTTTTAACTATTGTTCAGGAGCATAAAACATGAAGCTAAAGTTCTGGGGAACAAGAGGGTCTGTTCCGTCTCCGGGTCCATCAACTGTAAAATACGGCGGCAACACAAGCTGTCTTCAGATCGAAGGCAGCAGCGGCGAATGCATAATTCTTGATGCAGGTACCGGCATCAGACCGCTTGGTCTTGAGCTTATGGGTAAATACAAGCCTTTGCCGCCCATACATATTCTGATTTCTCATACGCACTGGGACCATATCCAGGGCTTTCCTTTTTTCGGACCCTGTTATATTCCAAAGACTAAGATCAAGGTAAAGGGGCCGGTTCATTTTCTGGAAGAAAAAACCCTTCAAAGTATTTTTGATGTACAAATGCAGTATGAATTTTTTCCGGTATCCAATCAGCAGCTGAGGGCAGATATAACATATGAAACTCTGGGTGAAACGGACTTTGACATCGGAAATATTAAAGTAAGATCCAGGTTTTTAAATCATTCGATCCGTTCCCTGGGCTATCTTTTATCAGAAAAAGAAAAAACCATTATCTATACCGGTGACCATGAACCTTATTACAAGCTTTTTGATCCGGAAAGTGAAAGCGTCTCAGAAGAAGAGGAGGATCTTCTTTTCGGGGATGTCGGCACAACGGTTGACAATGCCAACAGCCGTTTTGTGGATTTTATTAAAGGGGTTGATCTGCTGGTTATAGACAGTCAATATACCCCCGAAGAATACCCCTCTTTAAGAAGAGGCTTTGGTCATTCTTCCTGGGATCACTGTGTGGACTGGATGAAAGAATCCGGAGCCAAACAGATGATTCTTACCCATCATGATCCGACCCGCACAGATGAGGCTGTTGATAAAATTTTTGATAAGGTTAGAGACGCTGCCGAAAAAAAAGGGCTTGATCCCGCAAAAATAATGATGGCAAAAGAAGGTATGGAGATATCAATATGAGTGATACTGAACTAAAACAGTACAAAAGAAGTTTTTTAAAAGATGAAGTGCTGATGAATGAAGGAGAAAAAGGCAGTGAAATTCTGCGGCTTCATCTCATGGAGATCTGTGCTGATGATCAGACTGGAAATATGGGAAGAGACCTTCTCCTCTATTTTCTCACCACCAACCCATGGGGCCTTCAGCATGGAGACAAAAAACAGGTGATAGATTTTAAATTCTGCAGTATCAAGGTCCCGAATAAGATAGACTCAGACGAGCTGCTTTCCTAGATCCAGGGTCTGATTAAGAATTCCTTCCGGAAAATCAAGGTAGCGTGCTCTCCGGGTATCGATCTTAATAATATACATATCCTGACGGACCTCTTTTACGTTTATTTCTTTCAGATCATCTCTTTCTTTCAGCTCAAGCACTTTAAGTGCTTCTGCATGGATCTCTTTATTGTTGGGTGCGATAATTTCGGCATTTCCCCAGACCTGAAGCCCTTTAACAGACTGGAACCCGGAATACTCGCCGAAAAGGCTTACTGAAACGGAAGGGTTTTTCATGATGTTTCTTATTTTTCCGCCGCCTTCAGTAATAATATAAATTGAAAGGCCTTTGCTTCTGTAGCGTACAGGGGTTGATCTGGGTACATTGTCCGCACAGGTTGCAAGCGCACAGATCCTGTTTTCGTCAAGAAACTGTTCGATTTTTTTCTTTAATTCTTCATCCGTAAGTTTAGCCGCATCTCTTTTTAGGATATCTTCAAAATCCTTTTCAATTTTCTTGTCATAGCTTTTTTCAGATTTCTCATAATCGTTTTTTTCCATTATTGTTTCTCCCATAACAATTGTTTGTCCGGAGTGTATCGCGCAGGCCCGGCCTTTTGGGCAGGGAGATAGCGGTACAAAATCAAGAAATCAGTCTTAATTACCGGGAAGCTCTGCATTGTGCTCGGGGAGCTTCTTTTTTAAATTGACGCAGAATTTTTTTTATTACAAAAAAAGGATAATATAAACACTTATTAACCTAAGGAAAAAAATAATATTTATGATATAGCTTTTGCATGGTAAAAGTAAAAAATACCAAAATTGGTTCTATAATCAATTACACCATCTATATAATTGGTGCAAGCAGATTTTTAAATGAGATCCTTGCGTATATCCTGAAAGAAAAAGAAGGGGTAAACTGCTGCTGCTTAAACAATTACAGGGAAATATTTGAAACCAAAGAAGAAACCGGTCAGGAGCCGTCACTTTTTCTTTTTGACTGTTACGGGGAGACCGGGAAAAAGACATTTTTGATACAAATACAAAAAAATCTTTGACCCATAGAGAAATAGAGATTTTATCCCTTGTTGCAATCGGGGCAAAAAACGAGGAAATAGCAGACAAGCTGTTCGTCAGCCCTCATACCATAAAAACGCACTTATACAACATATATAAAAAACTTTTTGTGTCCAACCGGCTCCAGGCAACACTCTGGGCAACGAAGCATTTATAGTGATTTTATTCCCTTTTGGGAAAGACACCTGTTCCATAATGTCCTGAGTCTAAGGCTAATACTTTAGTATTAGAAAAATATCGAAAAAATACGAAGAAAAATAAGGTGTCCTCATACTTGTTAAATATTTATATAATGCTAAATAACACTAATGTACATTTGAAAGGAGCTTAGTGCTTTGGACAATTGTGAAGAAAAAAGGATGTTTGAAAGGTTCTACCTCGGTATGTCCGCTATCATCAGACCCGAAAAAACGGACACAGAAATTAAGGCCCTTACAACGGATATATCTGCGGGCGGCGCTTTTTTTCAGAATATATCTGTATTTCAGGAAGGAATGAAGTTGAAAATCGAACTTATCATCGGAAATGAGACTGTTAAAAAACTTACCGGATCTATTGGCAGGATAAAACTCCGGGGAAAAGTAGTCAGGTGTACCGGCGGCGGTGCAGCGGTCAGATTTCAGGATAACTATGAGATTATTCCGTTAAGAAGCCGAACGGATAATTAGATCCTGTTTAAACCTTTGCCCTTTATTATTCCGGAAACATATTCCATAGACAGTCCCCTTGCTTTTCCGCTGTAAAAAAATTCTGCCATGGCGCATGCTGTTTCCTGCCTCGGGTGTGCGATACCTACTGCAACCCCAACCTTCAATGCATGATTTTTAAGTTTCTTAAGCTGTCCTAAAATTGAGACTCTGTCGTGTCTGTTATCAATAAAAATATTTCTGCAGGCTGCTTTCATCTTCAGGTTTTCCGCAGTGTTGAAGGCATGTGAATTATGGGAGGTCACACTGTCAACAAAGAAAAAATCTTTTTTTCTGAAAACTTTCAAAGTTTCCAGAACCTTTTGCCTTGATTCCGTAAAAAGCGAGCCCATATGGTTATTCACACCCACGGCAAAGGGAAAACTTTCAATATTTTCTTCAACTATTTTATGCACCTCTTCAGTGCTCTGATTAAGATAAAGTGCCCCGGGACCTGGGTTTATAAGGTTATTATGCGGTTCCATGGGCTGATGCAGCATTATCTCATGTCCTTCTTCGTGTATCATCCGGGCAAGTCTGCCGGAGTAGACAATCCGGGGCAGAATTGAAAAGGTTATGGGAATATTGAGATCAAGAAAAGGTTTTACCTGAGAGATATTATACCCCACATCATCAAGAATAATCGCTATTTTGGGATTGTTAAGAAAAAGCCTTTTTCCCGGAAGGGCATGGGCAAGCAGACTATCTCCCAATACCGCGCCTGCCGCAGCAGTTCCTGTTTTAAGGAGGAAATCTCTTCTGGTTAGCATGTTTAATTTTTCAGACATGGATCCGTTTAGATGATTTTCCTTTTCAGATGATATACAACCCGTAGAGGCTATTGTCAAGCATTATACTATATCTCGTATTTGATTAAAACATATGCGACACGGACTATTATGCGCTATTATGAATCATTTTGCAAATTTTCAATTTGGACAAATTGCTTGACATTTTTGGTCTGTTTGCTAAAATTATAAAAAAGACCGACTGGTCGGTTTTGTGGAGAATTCTATGTCAAAGCGAGTTTTAAATAAAGAGAAACGGGTTGAAGATATTTTTGAAGCAGCCCTCCAGTGTTTCAATGAAACAGGTTATTCTAATACCACGGTGGAAAGTATCGCAGTAAAAGCAAAAATAAGCAAAGGCGGTATGTATCACTATTTTAGTTCTAAAAAAGAGCTTTTTCTTCACCTTTTCCACTACCGGACGAGAAATTATTTTGATGAAATGAAGTCATATATGAACAGTGAGGATTCTCCTGAAGAACGTCTTCGGACACTGGTTAAAAAAGCCGGACAGGTTCTTAAACAAAATGAAGATTTTTATAAATTTTGTCTGGTTTTTCTTTCTCAGGGTGTACGCGACGCTGATATTCGAAAGATTATGACAGATTTTTACCGGGACTCTGTAAAAACATTTAAAGAGCTCATTGAAGAAGGAATTTCTTCCGGAGATTTTAAAAAAATAAAAGCAGACAAAGCGGCACGGGCCATCTATTTTCTGGTAATGGGCGTTTACTCTACCTATTTTTCTGTAGACCCTGATTTTGATATTGAAGAGCAGCATTATTTCCATATTGAATCTATGATCAGTTTTTTGAAAATTGAAAAAAAAGATTAATAGAATTATTTTTTTTCATTTAGACATACCGACCGGTCGGTTTTTATGTTCCTAAAGGTGGGAAGCATGATAATGGAACTAAAAGTGCGCTTCCCTGTCGTGAAAATACTCTGTTTGTCGGAGCTTGCAGGCAAGGATTAATAGATTAACCCGGTGCTGTTAAATGTACCGCTTGGAAAGGAGGAGGATGTGCCGGTTAAGGTTGATGAAGATTACTGCACCGACTGCGGTGCGGGTGTGCTGGAATTTGACAGCACTCTTGCCAAAGTTCGGATGAATGAAGATACCATATAAAATGTCAACAATGTTTAGACCTGTGAGCGGTCAAAGTACTGTATCTTTTGGAGGAAAACGTTATGTTACCATGCATTATGCATACACCTGAAGAATTTGAAATGCTGATACGGAAATATCCGGAACTGCAGCAAAAACTCAATGAAAGGACAGGTTCAATGAAAACGAGACTTATTGTATCACTGATATTTTCAATTTTAATTATGGTGACAGGAGAGGCTGTCGGGGATAATGTTACGGACTGGTCTGCAGGCGGTCCTAAAGATATTTATGTAAAGCCCATTAAGAAATCACCTTATCATGGCATCTATGATGAAAGTATGAAATGTCTTGATTGTCATCGCTATGATGGTGTGGATTCATATACCTCTGCAACCATGTCCATGCTTAAAAGTAAGAAGGGCTCTATGTCCCGGGAACAGATACAACAGGGAATAATAAAGGCTCTGAACAGACATGGCAATTTCCGTGAGATATTTGTTCTAAGTACTTCTTTTTGCAATGATCCGCTTGCAACGGTGGTCGAGTTTGTTCTTGATCCGGAAAATATGGTGTTTTATGCGATCTCTGAAAAGCAGACTGAAAAATTGTTTCATATGGCATCCAATGAGAAAGTGTCCCTGGGATATATGCGCCAATTTGAACACGGAAATTATTTTAAAGATTCACTGGGGGTCCAGGTTAAAGGTATTGCAACTTTGATAAAAGGGACAAACCCGGAGTTTGAAGCAGCGGCAAAGATCTATATGCCTTCACTTGGCATTCCCCTGACACCAGAGCTTATGGAAGGTATGAAAAAGACAAAAATCATAACTAAAGTCGTTCCGTCCCGTATTGCTCTTATGGACCGAAACACTCATAAATCAAAGGGTTACCATGCTCTGCAGGTATGGTTTTCAGAGGATCAGAAAAAATAAACAGCAGAGGTAAAACATGCTGATATCCGATTGGGGGGGAATCTTTACTTACATTATTCGGGAATTTTTACCGGATCCATTTCATTCATCTTCCGGAGTCCGTTAATCGCTTCCACCAGGGGTTGCGGAACTTTTTTCAGTTCTTCTTCGGTAAAGACGTATCTTCCCGGAGCGCACACGCTGTTGGGGTCAAGGATTTTTCTGAACTTTCGCAGCAAAAGATTAACATGGGGTCCCATCTCCGGAAAAAATGAGGTGAGCGGTTCAAGACTGGCACCAAAACCGGTTACTCCCGGCCCCATCCTGTCCTTCATTGACTTTGCAATACTAAAGAGCATCAGCTGCTGTGCCTGTTGCAGCTTCTGGGGATCGGTTCCGTCAGGATATACGTCAGCTTCTGTGAGATAATTTCTGCCGCACGGGTCTGCAGCATACATAAAAGGCGTATTATCAACACCACCCCTGTCGGTGGGGTATGTCTCGCCGATGGTATTAATTGACTGTGTCCAAAGGTTTTGGGCTTCTGTCCCGATGTCCGGATCACCGCAGCAGAACCAGGTATCCAGATAATAGTGCCGGGACATCCGGTAGCCGCACATGTGCCTGATACAGTCAAGGTTCCAGGGGCTTAAGGCTTCAAGCACATCCGGTTTATATTCTTTTGAGAGAAAGACTCCGCCAAGATCACGTGCAATTTTTCGAAGGACCTTTTCTTCGTAATCAAGCTGCTGTTCTGAGATATTTGCGCTGCTGATGAGATAGAGGTTATATGCAGGAAAAAACTTTTCATCCAGCCACTTCAGGGTCTGCTCCTGAGTTGCGGAGCAGTAGTAGACATTATAAATACCCGTGGCATTCAGGCCGATACCGATGCCGGAATGACCCACTTCCCGCAATGCTTCTATCTGGGTTTTCATGTCTGGAAATTCTATCCAGTGGAGCCGGAAATTTTTCGGAGGGTCAGCCCGGTCATATTTGTCCTCCCGGTAGGTCTGCAGACTGGGCCTTCCGGCTTTGGGTTCGGGAAGGGTCTGTTCACCGGGCCAGGGATAGAGCTTGATGGTCAGCTCTGCAAGGATTCCGGATCCGCCGGAGCTTCCCCGGAAAAGGCTGTAAAGATCGGGGCCGGGCGCATAGTCATAAAAGTCATCTACCCCCTTAACCGCATAAGAGCCTGTTTTTAAGATTTCGCCGTCAGGCAGGACGATCGTCAGGCCGATTATGTTTTTACAGATCGTGCCGTACTTTTTGCTGGTCTGCCACAGACCGGCAAGGACGGCCTGGGAAGATATTTTACACAGAGATGTTGCCAGAGGGGTGCCGCCGTTCCACAAGCCTTCTTTCATGGCTTCCGCCTGGACCTGGCCGTAGTCCACGTAGGGCTCGATTCTCATGGTCATGGCGTCCTCGTTTAGTTCAAGGACCCTGTTCATTTTGCTGAAATGGATACAGATGGTGGGTTCCGGGGTAGTGGGCATGCTGGCTATGCCAAGCTGACCGTTTGTCATGGGAATAAAGGGGATTTTATATTTATTGGCAATACGCACAATTTTCTGTATGTCTTCTGTTGAATCGGGCAGAACGATACAGGCCGGGATGTTTGACGGGTCTTTGGCATGTTTTTTTAAATAACCCGTAATGTCTATACCGAACTTGCTGTAGCACTCAACCGTTGCGCGGTCCTCTGTTATGTTGTCTTTACCTATGGCCTCTTCAATTTCTTTATAGATTTCGGCAGGTATCCGGTTGGGTACAACTTTTTTGGGTTCTTCCATGAGATATACCTCTATATCTTTATTACAGAAAACCTTGATCTTTGAGCAAGGTAAGAGTTTATTGGCTCTACGTTGTAAGGATGAATAAACATCCAACATTGAACATTCGATGTTCGACGTTCATCTATTTTCAACCAATCCAATTTATGTCTTAAAAAGAATCAGTGGTATAAATTATTTTTTACCCACAGATTCTGTTTAAGAGCCAAACATTCAAAACCTTATAGCCTCCATTTTCTTTGCCGGCCAAAGAGCTGTAGCGGTCTATGATCATTTCATGGTGAAACAAAGCCTGCCGGGGTTCAGGATGCCCCGCGGATCCATTTCTGTTTTCAGCTGGCTAAGCTTTTTGTGATACTCGGGCGCCTGTGCATACACCATCTCAGCCCAGGCGCCATAGGGCCGGTCAAAAAGAGCGCCCCGGTCTAGAAGATCTTTACCTGCGGCCTCCCAAAGCGCTTTTACTTTTTCTCTTTTTTCTGAAGGTTCGGGAAAAGCATGCAGATCAAATTCACAGTGAACACTTCGTCCCCGTTCAATAACCGTAAAATACCCGCCGATATCATCAGGCGTATAACCGCTGTCACGGGCTAATGAAATGAGAGCGGCCTCCATTTCAGGAATTTTCTTTAAGTGTGTTTTAAACGAAAGGTCATGAACCGCGCCTTTATAATTAAACTTTTTAAGAATGCTGAAGGGTCTTAAGCTTTCCTTAAGAAAAATGTCTTCAATATCAGAAAAGCCGGGCAGGGATCTTTCCGGCTTGAGTCCCATGCCGCTGCAGACTTCAAGCAGAGCCTCTTTCTGGATTCTGATCCACTCTTCGGCAAGGTGCGGCAGGCCGGAGATTCCGATAATCAGCGTCCATGGCGGCAGGGAGGCTTTCAGTCTTTCAAAATTTGAAGAGGGCAGGGATTTTGCAGGGAAGTTTTCAGGTGTTTCCCATTCCTTGTTTAAAACCGCAGCAAGGTTGAATCTGTTCAGGCCCAGACATTCCCATCCGATTTCTTTTCGCTGGATTTTTTTTATCGGTTCCGGGATTTCTCCTGAAGTTTCAAAAGGAATAAAAAAGAAGTTTCTAAAAGGGGAGAGGTGATGGATGCTGATGACCATCTTTGTAAAAACACCCAGGGTTCCCTGGGCACCGGTCCAGAGCCGGTGAAGCGTATTCAGTCCCGGTCCGTACAGGCCTCCCGGCCGGCCTCCCAGGTTCCAGCAGCCGGTTCTGAACAGTTCTCCGTCCGGAAGAACCAGCTCGGTGTCATGGGTGAGAAAGTTTCCGTATTCAGTGCTTGCCGATGTCATCATGATATCGCGTTCCAGGTAGCTGGTCAGTACAGACCGTGCCGGCGGTACGCCAAAAGGAAGCATCACCCGAAAAGATTTTTCTGTTAATGCGTCCTGAAGTTTTTCAAAAGTTACACCGGGTTCAACAATGACGTATAGATCCTTTTCATTGATCTCGATAATTTTGTCCATTTTTGAAAGGTCAAGGACAATACCGCCGTATGCCGGGACAGCGCCGCCATGTAAATTTAATCCTGAGCTGCGCGGCACAACAGGGATTTTTGTTGTGTTTGCATACCGCAGTATTTTCTGTATCTGCTCAACAGATTCAGCAAAAACAATTGCGCCCGGTTTTTGTCCGTTTACAAAGCTTTGATCTCGGGAATATGTTTCGCATATCTTATCATTATTTAAAACCAGGTCCCTGCCCAGGATGTTTTGCAGGTCATTGATTGAAATCATATCTGTTCTCAATAAAGTTTAATAAAAACTTTGTCTTTGTTAAATATTTTTATAATTATTATAAGCAGTTTTGTCTGTCAAGCGTTTTAAATGCTTAGGAGTAAATTTATGACCATATTCATTTTTTCTTGACAGGCAAAAGTTCATATGATAACAGAATATCTATGTATACTCGCCAGTAAACAAATATATCTTTTATGTAAATTAAAGATTAAAGAATTCTATCATATAAATCTATTTTAAAAGGAGGGTGAACAGTTGTAACGGGGTAAAAACTGGAACAGACAATCAAAAAGTTAATCATAGTATGGAGGAGGGAATTGTATGGAAAAAATGAAAAAATTATGCTTAATCGTTCTGGCAATGCTTATTTTCTTGCCGTGCGGCAGTGCTTTTTCTTTTGAACTGCTTGACGGACGTCTTCATGACGGCAAAGGGAGGATTCAGCAGACACTCATGATACGGACCCACCGTGATGACCGGGACATTCAGGTGACCAGTTTCAGGACGATGCTCAGACTTGAAGGGCTTTTTGACGTAGCGGAAACTGAAAATAATACCTTTAAACTCTACGGGTTTTTTGAATACTGGGAAGACTATGCGGCCCATATTGACGGCAATTTAAAACGTGCAATCCGGCAGGAAGGCGGCAGTCATGGACTGCAAAACTTTTACCGTTCCAATGAAGAGCAGGAGATCATAAAAGAACTCTATATGGATATGGAATTCGGCACAGTATGGAACTTAAGGCTTGGAAAGCAGATCGTTACCTGGGGGGAAACCTCTGAGAGCCGGGTGGCAGATGTTATCAATCCCCTGGATGTTACCAACCTGGTGGGATATCCCGACTGGGAGGACTACAAGGTCGGCCTGTGGATGGGACGGGTGTTTTTCTCTCCTGAAAATATGTGGTCGGATATTTCTTTTGAGCTGATCGTGATTCCTTATTTCTTTGAAGAGACCCGGGTACCTCCGGGCGGAAGCGGATTTTTCCTGGGTAAGCCAATCGGTAACTATAAAGCCTTAACCCATGCCTGGCGCGACAGTAAACCGGATGACGGCTGGGACAACACAGAATGGGGGTTAAAGGTAAGGGGCATGACCGGAGTGACGGACTGGACTCTTTCTGTGTTTCATACACGTCAGGACGGTCCTCCGCTGATGGAGGCGTATAAGGCCAACTGGAGATATCCATGGTACACCAGCTATGCATCGACTTTTTCAAGGCCGCTTGCAGGCGGAATCCTGAGCGGTGAGTTTGTTTATAATGCGGATAAGGAATACGCGAAAGCGGGCGATATCAGACTTAAAGAGAAGGATATGTTTGTATCCGCCATCGGGTATGACAAAAACTTTAACTGGGCATGGCTGAATAAAATAAATAAGGGCGTTTCTCTCATTACCAACATCACCTGGTATCACTACAAACTCTTTGATTTTGACCATGTAACCTGGGACAGCAAGCAGCCTGAATCTTCCTGGGATAAAATCTCTATTAAACTTCAGACATCCTTCTTTGATCATACACTCCTGACCGGTATTCAGGGGACTTATGACTTTAATGGCGGCACGGATTACGTGGCACGTCTGATGTATTTTCCGGGAGATCACTTCTTCTATGAGGTTTCCTATCAGCAGATCAATGAGAATGAAGCATACCCTGACAATGTGGGAAATCAGGTGATTTTTAACATCCGATATGAATTCTAATTCAAAAGAATAAAGATAAGGAGGAAACAAATTATGATAAAAAAATATTCGGCCCTTGTCTGCCTGGCTACGGCAGCCTTGTTTATGTTCTGTATGGCCCCGGCTATTGCAAAAGATATTAAATATCCTGTTTACAGTTTTGACGATGCTGAACTTGCCAAGGTGCGTGCCTGGGAGAAACAGTGGGTCGGTAAAACCATTGATAAGAGTAATGTGGAATCGGTAAAGGACTTTCTTCCCCCCAGCAGCTATGATTTTATCACAAACCCGGAAGTCTGGGGCGAGTCTTCATTTACTGTTGTGCCCTATGAGACCTATCCCTTTACTCCGGGCAAAGTAAAATTTACCAGAGAAGGCAATGCAAGCCTTGATGAAAACGGAATATTAAAGGATTACGTGGCCGGTGTTCCTTTCCCTGAGCCCAAATCAGGAATGGAAATCGGCTGGAATTTCTGGACCTGGAACCGCTTTGATGCATCCGAAAGAAAGGCTTACGGCTATATCACAGACGGTCGGCTTAAATATGACCGAAATATCGGGCAGCTTGCCCATTCCATGCAGTTTGCAGGACGTTGTGATACGCCTCCTGTCCCGGAAGTTCCAAACAATGTCAAACAGATATTCAGGGCATCAATGTCCACCTGGGTGAACCCTGCAGAGCTTAGGGGAAATATTACCCTTGAGCTTCGCTACAAAGACTGGGCCCGTGAATATGACGCGTGGCAGTTCAGCGCTGCGAACAGGAGAGTAAGGCGCCTCTCCACTGCGGAGCGAATGGAAACAATCGACGGCGCGGATTTTTCACGGGATGACAGCGGACAGTGGGACGGGCTTATGACACGCAACACCTATGATATCGTTGCCCAAAAGGATATGCTGATCTGCCGGCATCAGGATATGACAAAGCTTGTTCACGAAGAAGGTGTAGTGAACCTTAAGGGTTGGCAGAAAGAACGCATAAAGGTTTGGGTAGTAGGTGTAAAGTCCAAGGAAAAGGGATATATTTATTCCAAACAGACATGGTATGTCGATCCCGAACTGTGGAAAATCATGTATTCAGAAAAGTATGACAAATACGGCAAGCTTTGGAGAATACAGGAGCATTCACACGTGGTACAGAAAGGAATAAACGGAATAACAGATGTTGAGTATTATGGCAGCAACGGTATTGATGTTCAGCGCCAACATTCCACACATATTCTTCTTGATCCGGCTGGGGCAAAAATGGGTTACAATGCGAAAACAAGTTTTTTCACGCCTAAAAATCTGCTTAAGCTTGGTAGATAGAACGAAGACATGAGGTGTCCGGAAATATGTTCCGGGCTGATTTATAAGAAAAAAGTCTTTCTTGCCTGTCATTATGCTCTGATGCCTGCCTTAAACAGGCGGGCATCAGAGATTCTAAAACAAATCATAAAAACCCTTAAACATTGCCAGACGGGTTACAAATAAAAGCATGCGGGTTTGAGAATAAATTATCACAAATTTATAAATTGTGATTGTCTACAGCGAAAGGAAAGGTGGCATCGTAATGCTTTATAAAAAAAAGCTGTGCATTTTGATACTGGCCACTCTGGTATTCACAGTATTTGGGTGCAGGGGTGGTGTTGAAGAAGAAGTGGAATCGGGGAAAAAATACAAAAGGGTGACTGAGAAGGGTCTCCTTTCTGTAGCAACCCCAGATAAGGATAATCTCTGGATGGTGGGCTATAACGGAACAATTCTTCATTCTGCTGACGGCGGGAAGACATGGCAGCAGCAGATATCACCCCTTGAGATAGATCTGTTTGATGTCTTTTTTACGGATGACAAAAACGGATGGATCGTTGCCAAATATGGGAATGCCTTTCATACCACTGACGGGGGAGAAATATGGGAGAAGGTTGAAACCGGGACCAGAGAACGGCTTTTTTCCATCTATTTTACTGACGATACATTCGGCTGGGCCGTGGGAAGCAAAGGAATCATCATCAACACCGCGGACGGCGGCAAGACATGGCATCGCCAGTACTATGAAAGAATCGACGATCCCTTTGGCGAGGAATCCGGCGATGATGTCGATATGGAACTCTACAGCCTTATTCACGGCAAGGATGGAGAAAAACTTACCGAGCGTAAAACCTTGAAACATGATGATTCAACCTTGAACCAGGTTATGTTCATTGACAGAAACAGGGGTTGGATAGCAGGGGAGTTCGGACTTATTCTTCACACCAGGGACGGAGGCAGGACATGGATACAGCAGGAATGCAAGGAGCTTATTCCTATTGTGCGCGAGGAAGAATGGGAAATTCAAGCGCCGACTCTTTTTGGTATTTACTTCGAAACACCCCTTAGAGGTTTTGCAACAGGTCTTGACAGTTCAATAGTGATTACTGAGGACGGCGGTGAACACTGGAAAAACTTCGGTACCAAAACCGATCTGGCACTTTACTCAATCACGGTTAATGGAGAAAACGGCTGTGCCGTGGGATCAAAGGGTGCATACTATTATTCACGGGATGGCGGAAAATCATGGACCCAGGATGAAAAAAGCCTGAATACAAATTTCTGGATGCGTGATGTTTCATTCAGTGATCCGCTTAACGGCTGGATCGTGGGTTCAATGGGAACAATCATACACACCATTGATGGTGGAATGAACTGGATCACTGTTTCTGGAATAACCATAGATTGATCCAGTCGGATTCAAGGTAAGGAGAACATCCCGATTTATCTTTTATGTTTAGACCAAAGTGCCAAATTAAATGCGGGTGGAGCAACCCGGCAACAATAGAAAACCAAGAAAAGGAAAAAAAGATGAAAAAGCTGGCAGATATTGTCCTGAAATGGCGCCTGCTGATACTAGTGAGCATGCTTGTTGTAACCGTATTTTTTAGCTATCAGATTATTGCCAATTTGAACGTGAGTACTATCTTTGCGAATCTTTTACCGCAGGATCATGAATATATAAAAATTCATAATGAGTTTGAGAGCAGGTTCGGGGGTGCCAATCTCCTTATTATTATGCTTAAAGTTAAGGATGGCGATATCTTTAATGCTGATACCTTGAAAAAGGTAAAGTATATCGATGAAGGAGTAACCCAGATACCGGGTGTTGACCGGATGAAAGTCCTTTCTATCGGATCATATAAACTTAAGAAGACCAAAGTAACAGCATGGGGAATAGAGACCAAGCCGCTAATGTATCCTGATGTGCCGCAAAACGAAGAGGAGATGAAAGAGCTTAAGCACGCAATCTTTTCTAACGAGTCATACTTTGGAAGATACGTGTCCCATGACAGGAAAAAGACCCTTATATTTGCGGATTTTTTCGAGGACGAGATGGACTACAGCGTGGTCTATGACCGTCTGACAAAGATCCGGGAAGAGACCGAAGATGAGAACACCAAAGTGTGTATTGTTGGAAACCCTATGCACCTGGGCGTTGTTGCTCACATGACCTCCAATATGAACTATATTATGGGGGCGACTTTATTAATTATACCAATACTTCTTTTTGCCTGCTACAGGTCTATCTGGGGTGTTGTGGCGGTTATTGCAGCGCCGCTAATCGCTCTTATATGGGGACTTGGGTTTATGGCGCTGCTGGGTTACAACCTTGACCCACTTGTTTTTGTTATTCCGTTTCTGATCGCACTCATGGCATTTCGGCATTCCCATCAGCTGTATAACCGTTTTTATGAAGAGTATATGAATCACCGTGATACCATGAAAGGATGCAAGACCATTATCGAGGAAATGTTTTTGCCGGGAATTACTTCGGTTATGACGGATGCCCTGGGAATCATGATCGTGGGTGTTGTCCCGATAGCGCTGCTGAGAAATATTTCTGTGGGCTGTGCTTTCAGCAGTTTTGCAACAGTACTGATCGGAATAATTCTTACACCGATACTTATCAGCTATATCCCGACATCTCCAAAGTTTATAGCGCACATCGAAAAAGAGCGCAGAATTGACGAACAGGGGATTGGCTGGGCAAACCATTTTGCAAAATGGCTGGGAAATTTCGTTATTAACCGGGGCAGGTATGTGGTCTTGATTATAACCGTTGTTATTGTGGGTTTTTCCTATTTCTGGGCCGAACGAATTATTGTGGGTGATGCCCAGGTGGGATCAAATCTTTTGTGGCCGAATTCTCGTTATAACAGGGACTCTGTCGAAATAAACAGAAATCTGCCCCTGATAAACCCACTTTTTATTACGGTTAACGGAAAAACCAGGGGGGACCTTCACGGGACAAAGGTGTTACCGGATATCGAGCGCTTTGCCAATTATATGCGAGAGCACTCCGGGGCTGTCGGAGTACAGACACTGTGCGAGCCTTTCAAGAACGTGGGTCAGATACAAAACAATGATGACCCTAAATGGAGGAGCCTCCCCGAAGGAGAACATGAAACTAATGCTTTTTTCGGTCTGGTAACCTCCGAGGCCGATCCGGGTGATATTGACAAGTATGTTGATCACGCAGACCGGTATTCAAATATAGTGATTTACTTCAAGGACAAGATGGGCCCCACCATTGAAAAGGCCATGGAAACAGCAAAAACCTATATTAAGGAACATGCGGATACGGATGAAAATGTTTCTTACCGGCTGGCCGGTGGTGTTATCGGGGTTGAGGCCGCAATAAACGAGGTTGTTGCCTGGAACCAGGTAAAAACACTGCTGCTTGCTATCCTGGGTGTGTTTATCTGCTGTAGTCTTAATTTCCGGTCAATTGGCGCAGGTTTTATTCTGACGGTTCCGCTTTTGTTCTCAAACTACATGGCATTTGCCTATATGGCTTTGAACGATATCGGGCTGAACATTGCGACGCTTCCGGTATCTGCGGTGGGAATAGGCATAGGTGTTGACTATGGTATATATCTGATGGCAAGGTGTGCGGAAGAAAAGAGACGAGATCCAGCAATATCTCTTGAAACGGCTATCCAGAGGACAATTTCAACATACGGGAAATCAGTTATTTATATAGCCGGGACATTGATAGCCGGTCTTCTCATCTGGCCAATATCAGCCTTGAAGTTTCAGGCACAGATGGGCCAGCTGCTGGCCATTATCCTCTTTTTCAACGCTCTCGGGGCAATCTTTACCGTGCCCGTAATGATTCTTTTGATCAAGCCAAAATTTCTCAACAGACCGGCACAGTCTGATGGTGTTTCAAAAAAGAGTGGTGAATAATAAATAAGAAGTAGTGACTCAATAATATTTTGATTTTAATACCCCCTGCACCCATAACGGGTTCAGGGGGTATTCTATTTCTCGGTTCAGATTCTGTAAGAAAAATTGGGCTTTTTATAACCTGTATCTAGAGCCTGTCCCAATTTTGCTTATTTCAAGTTTTAATGGACAGACAGG
>CAYLYF010000087.1:0-17658 GCA_964387595.1 uncultured Thermodesulfobacteriota bacterium
CCTGAATCCTGCGCTTTATCCTATATAACGATCATTAACATATAATATGTTACTGTGCATGTTAAAGGTTAACATAAAAAGAAAATGGTGAATCAAATCAAATCCAGCCGGTAAGTCATATTTCCATATGTCATTTATTTGAAACAGTTTATAGACTACAGCTAATGACAAACAGCATAAAAAAAGCCGAAAAAGTACTTTGAAGCGTGCGCAATCTGGTGAGATGAGTAGATCCGGATTTTTACAGTATTATGATCCTGCCAGCAGCTGTCCCATGTTAAATGCAAGACTTAAGTCTGCCTCTTTATTTTTCACTCCGGCTTTTTCCAGGTTCCCGGTACTCAATACCTCCCCGCTTTTTTTCATCTTAAAATCTTTAATGTTTGAGTCAATGGCCCGCAGGATAAGTGCCGAGGCAGAAGGTGACGTGTCTCCCTGGCTGACAACCATTACCGCCTTTTTCCCGGAAACCAGAGACTGCGATTCTCCGCCGATTATTTTTCCTTCGCTATCTTTAAAGACTTTCATCTTAAGCAGGGGCTGCATTCTTGAAAAAAGGTTGACCAGCATCGGTGACATGGAATGCACATGATTGGGGGTTCCAAAAATAAACGCGTCCGCATCGATCATCCGGTTTAAAATATCCTGCATACTGTCTTTCAAGGGACAGTCCCTGCTGCCGTGCACCGGTGTGCAGACCAGACAGCCTGTACAGATCTTTATGTCCGCATCATAGAGATAGATCTTTTCTGCCTTCACCTCCGTTTTGCTTTGTGCACCTTCAACAACTTTATCGATTAAAATATCAACATTTGAACCTTTTCTCGGACTCCCCGCGAATGCCATAATTTTCATCTTAAATATCTCCTGTATCAGTAATTACCCACGGCTAAAAGCCGTGGCCCTAGGTTGGTTCCCAAAGGGGACCGTTTAAAATGGGACCCCATTTTGGCCGTGCCGCAGTTATGGGTTTTTTTGTGGATCTAGGGCGACACATGTCTGAGTCCCGACAAATCGGGACGAGTTTGTGACACCGACCGCAAAAAATCCTAAAACAAGGGAATCCCGTTTTACGGGACCGGGCAAAGGGTGCCTTTTCTTTGTTACTTTCTTTGGAGCAAGCAAAGAAAGTAAGACAAATATCTTTTTTTAAACAATTAATTTAACCCGAAACGCTAAAAGCTTTTCGGGTTAAATCCTAAAAAACTATGGTTTAATCTTATAGTTAAATTTGGGATTGACCTCTAATCTCGTCCAGTCTTTCCCTGCAGGAAGGATCCATAGAAAGCACCTTTTCAAGATTTTCGCAGGCATAGTCATCACACAGACCGCAGCTTTCAAGTCCTCTTCCAACTGCACAGCTCCTTATTTCACACATCCCGCAATAACTGCTGTGAGCACCATCTGCAAGGCATCCCACACAGTTCACATCTTCGGGCTTCATTTCCATTTTAAACTGTTTTGACCACAACGCAGCTACTTCTGCCCTCTTTTTGTCATCATCTTCTTTGGTGGCTAAAAATGCGGGACATTCACTGCAAACAAGACCGCAGCGTGAAATTATTTTTTCCATAGCATCCTCCATCAAAAGATTCAAAACACCTGTTTTTTTATTTCCAAACATTTATGATAAAATTATGTTCCGTACAGATAAAAATTACAATAAAATTTTCAGTGTTTTACCCATTAAAAAAGGCGTCCATTAAGACACCTTTTTTAATAACACTATATTTTGTCTGCTTATCTCTCTTCCCTTATCAAACGGTAAGTCAGCTGGTTAAACGGGTCAGGGCAGCATCCGTGAATGATATTCTTATCTCCCTCCCAGGCAAGACTGCCGCCTGAAAGAAGAAGGTTTATATAATGATAGATCCCTCTATAAAGAAAGCCGCAGCAGGTCCCCACATTAAAAGCATCCAGCTCCAGCCTTTCGCCTTCCCGGTGTCCCCAGACACAGTTATTGGCAATACTTATGACTTCAAGATATATTCTGTATTTGTCAATGCCGGGATATTTTTTACCGGTCATATCAACCGTCTTTGTCCCGGTCCTGAAAAAAGACCTGTCTTTTTTTGCCACCCGCTTAACATCAAGATGCACGACTCCTTCAGGACAAATTCCGCTGTGCACATCCGGGTCTTTTCCCCACTGCATCTCTCCGCCATGATGAAGCGTAACAATCTGACTGTGTATCGCCTGATACATGCCCCCGCAAAGTCCATCGCTGTTCATACTGGTAACCTTAAACCTGTCTCCTTTACAATGACCGTACGGACAGCTGCCTGAAACATCTGTAATGGTTGCTTCCTGATAATAGAGGTTGACAACCGCCATTATCTGAGCAACCACATCATCATCGTTTATATTTTCATCATTTCGAAGCTTTTCGATAAAATCCGAATCTGCCATTTTGGTAACGACCTCTCAGGTGAATTTATTTAATACCGAACATTATTTTCAGGAAGAGTGAAACCTAAAAAAGCACCTCCAGCGTCAGTTCTGTCAGCTCATGTCCCACAGAATTTTCAAGCATAAGCCCGCCCGGGTCTTTATCTTTCAAATTCTGGCGAATCGCCTGCTTGCGTTCACGCAGTCGTTCCAAATACGCTGCATCAGCGGGTTCATCTTTTTTCCAGAGATCATAATAGACCTCAAGATAGTCGGACGCAAGGCTTAGGATGTTCTCCTGAGTCTGTTTTGTGCTGGGACCAAAATCAGCAGTCAGTGCATAAGGTGATGAAAAAGCACGCCACCAATTGGGATCGCGGGTTCCTCTTTCAGAAAAGTTCTTAAGCCCCTTGTCGTACGCATCCTCCAGAGGGTCCAGGTAACGTTCCATATAAGGAAGATCAACAATACAGTCTGCCTGCGGATACAGGTCAATCAGCATATAGCTTCCTTTTACACTTTCCGCCCAGAATGAGGAATAGATTGGAAAAGCATAGTCATCATCAGGCCAGATACTTGTTGTATAGCACATGAGTTTATCTCGAAATGATTGCACACTGAAAATAATCTTTTCAATCTTGGGAGCGGTATAAAGATACTTATAGCTCCAGACAAGCCCCCCGCCCTTCATGTCCCACAGTTTTGTTATATCTTTTCCCTTGTAGGTTTCCATTTTTTCCAGCCCAAATTTGTCAATAACCTTCATCATTCTTTCTTCATATGCTGGAAATGTGAATTCTTCTGACATGATTAAAACTCCTTTATAAAGTTTTTAATTATTAAAGCTTAATAAACTGGTCGCCTCTGTCATCTCTAACCGTTGCTGCATCAATAACTTCAAAAGTTCTATTCTTCATTGCAGGGCGGGTTAAAGCATCTACACAGACTTTTGCGATCTGTTCTCTTCTTATCAGTCCGGAAAAATTTCCGCCCTCGCCAAAAGCTATTTCTCCTGACAGCTCTTTCTGAGAATACCCACCGGGCCGGATGATCGTATATTCTATCCCAAACGACGAAATAAATTCCTCTGATTTTTGTTTTGCCTTGAGAATAGGACCCATAAACATCTTATTCATAAAGGATATTACCCCCCGGCTATTACCCACACCAATAGACGATATAACAACAATGCGCTCCAGCCCTTTTGCCTTTGCCGCCCTTGCAAAGTTCTGGTTACCCATATTATCTATTTTATCATTTTCTTTACCGCTGAAAGGTTTTCTTGATCCAATGGCACTGATCAAATAATCAGCTCCCTCCAAAGCACTAGAAATAGACTCAACAGAAGTGAGATCTGTAAACGCAAGCTCTACCCCTGCAGACGTAAGTTTCGGCTGTTCCGGCTGATCAAAGGGCTTTATAAGAAGTGCTCTGACATTAAAACCCCTTTTCAGGGCCTCTTCTACTATAAGCCCGCCGGCCCTTCCTGTTGCTCCTGCAACAGCGACTGTTTTTTTATTTTCAGACATTCTTTCCCCTTTTTAAGTTCCAGTTTTCTTCTGCCAGTAAAACAACAGTATCAGATGAAAGGATAGGATTGTAAATAGGGGAAAACATGCATATAACCTTAGGGATTTCATGCATATAAGGCAATAAAGTCGCAAAAAATAAAGCGCCCCGAAAAGAGCAATGGATTTCCGCAAAAAACCCGGGTTAAAAAGTACGGCAACGGAAAAGTTTTAATGCCATCCCGCCATGGCGGGATTTACGAAGCGGTCAAAAGCTATTTTGTCCATAAATCAGGATCCACAATACCGAATTTAACAGCATACTTCACCATTTCTACAATATTGTTAACCTCCAGTTTTTTCATAATATTGGCACGGTGACGCTCTATCGTTTTTGGACTTAAAAAAAGAATTTCTGCAGCCTGATTAATGGAATTTCCCTCCACCGTAAGCCGGAATATCTGCTTTTCCCTTTCCGAAAGAAGGTCATACCCCGGACCTTCACTCTTATTATCATGACCTTTCAAATATGTCGTTATCACTTCCCGGCTGATCCCGGGACTTAAAAAATATTCTCCGGAATATACAGTTCTTATTGCCTTTACCAGATCAGAAGAAGGGGACGCCTTTAAAACGTATCCCATTGCACCGGAAGAAAGGACCTGATGCACATAGGCCTCTTTTTTATGCATGGAAAGAATGATTATTTTATTGTCAGGCGATGCCTCCCGTATAAGCGGTATCGCTTCAAGACCATTTAACCTGGGCATGGAAATATCAAGAAGGGTTACGTCAGGTTTTAAAGCCTTAACCTTTTCCACAGCTTCAATACCGTTTTTAGCCTCACCCGCAATATCAATATCCTCCTGTCTGCTGAGGACATGTACCAGCCCTTCCCTGACCACAGCATGGTCATCCGCTATCAGAACCCTGATCTTTTTCATCCTCTTCTCCCTGTGGCAGTTCTATTTCTACTTTGATTGAGGTCCCTATTCCCCTGTTTGAACGGATATAGGCTTTTCCCCCGACTGACAAAGCCCGTTCCTGAATGCTTATCAGGCCTATGCCTTTTGTCCTCAGACCTGACAACTCAAGAAAATCCAATATGATCTGTTCAAACCCGACACCATCATCTGATATGGTAAGACAAACCTTCGGCTTGTCATACGCCAGAACGATACTGACTTTTTTTGCTTTTGAATGTTTTACAATATTATTTAACGCTTCCTGCATAATACGATACAGAACCGTCTTGATTTCTGCATCCATATTTTCGGCCAGACAATACGGAAGAAACTCAACATCAAGACCCGGCTTTCTTTTTGTAAAATCCTTAACATACCATTCCATTGCCGGTACCAGACCAAGATCATCAAGCATATCAGGCCTCATCCTGGAGGATATATCCCTTATGGTATCTGCGGTCTGTTCAAGCATTCTTGTAAGCTCATTACATCTTTGCCGCACTTCTTTCAACTCTTCAGGAAGTAAATCATGGATACTTTCCGACATCAGGTGAAGCGCTGTCAGATTCTGGCCCAGTTCATCATGGAGATCCCGAGATATTTTCTTTCTCTCGTCTTCCATAGCACGGATAAACGTTCTCAAAAAGTGCCTGGCTTCGTTTTCTCTCAGCTTACGGGTGGTAATATCTTCAATCAGTCCATAAAAATAAAGAAGCTTTCCCTCTCTGTCATGAATTGACTGAATATTGGTGGCGCCGGTAAACTGGGTTCCATCCTTACGTGTGTAAGGTATCTCAAATCTGCCGCCGCCGCTGTTTTGGATCGATTCCTTCACGGACGCATACCGGTGAAACGGCCCGGTATCCGCTGTTAAAAGATGGACCGCTTCATGGGGCGAGTCATAACCGAACATACCGGCTAGAGCAGGGTTAACACTTACCAGCCTGCCTTTGGAGGTACACTCAAAAATGCCCACGGCAGATTTTTCATAAATAGTACGGTATTTTTCCTCATTCTTCCTGAAAGCCTCTTCAGCGTTTTTCCTGCTTGCTGCAAGTGTTTTCATACCGTCTATCTGGCGGCGCATTTCTTCAAGTTCATTTATGAGCTGGTCTTTTGTTTTGTCTTTGTCTTTGATCATATCTCAATTAACAATTCTTCATTGTAATTTAACACGCTAAGCACCTTTGCGGGTATACCGGTAAACGTGCTATCCAGAATATCAAAATCAACCTCGAACATATCCCCGGCTCCCAAATGACCTTCATGAATAAAACTTAGCCCGCCCCCGCTAAGGGTACACATCGTTGCCGTAAAACTTTCGCTCGCCTTTACTTCACCGTTATCACTCATGATAGATTTTTTTAAGACTTTTACAACCACCGGTTTTTCTATTTCAAGACGAAACTCATTCCTGGACTGACTTCGTTTTAAATCGGAGGAATGATACAGTTCAACAATACCGGAAGTTCCGGTCCCTGCAACAATTAAAGTTATTCTATACCTGACATCCCCCTCTCTTGAAAAGGAAAAACTTATTCTTTCTCCGGCCAGCCTTTTTTTCTTTTTTCTATTTTCTCCCTGCGGTCAAGCCAGACACGATAGATCAGAATTGAAAATGACACAATAATTATTCCCAATATCAGAACAAGGGTCGGGTCTTTCCTGCTTGGATCTCTCCACCCTATCTGATCAAGAATCCCTGCTGCCATGACAGGTTCTGACATTATTATCAAAATAAAAAGAGATAGCAGTTTGGATTTTAAAGCTATCATTTTTCTGTCCTTAATTAAATTGTATATAAACAGTATAAAAAATTAAAAATTTAGAAGTGATTTTTACAATATTTATACAATTTTTCTTTAGGTTTGTACAGCTGTCCTGTGCTTTACTCCGATTTATAACAAAACTTTAAGATAATCAACATATTAATATTCTTTAAAACAACTTCATTACAAACAGAAAAAAACAAAAAAACCTCTTTTTTTGTTTGACAACGGTATAAACATATTATAATACCTATTAATAGTATTTACGTTTTAACTATTTGTATTATTTTTCTGGTGTTTACGTTAATATAATTTTTATGGTTTAAATTATTATTATGGTAAAAAGAAAGACAGCTTCAGCATCGGATCCGGACAAGCCGGACGAAAAAACTGAAGATAACCCGCAGGGGACTCTCCGCAAAAAAGTCGGGAGGCCGAGGGAGATCCATTATGCCCTTGATAAGAAATTTACCCTGATGCTGCCGAAAGAAATCCATAAATCCTTAAAAATAAAATCAGCAGAGCTTGAAAAACCAATGACCACAATGATAATCGATGCAATAAAGGAGGCGTACAAAATTTAAGTATTCCCTTTGTAAAAAACAGATAATAACTTAATGAAAATCAAGTCTTATTAATGAACAAACAATAATCTTTAATCTTAATTATAAGTATCAGGGGGAGCAACCATGAGCTTTCAATTTGAGCAAAGCAACACAAGGGGAGCATGCATTAAAGTAATCGGCGTGGGAGGCGCGGGCTGCAACGCGGTCAATACAATGCTCACTTCAAACCTGAGCAGTATTGAATTCATTGTTGCAAATACGGACCGTCAGGCACTGGACAACAACAAATCACCGATAAAGATCCAGATCGGAACAAACATCACAAAAGGTCTGGGAGCAGGCGCAAAGCCTGAAATCGGCAGAGATGCGGCAAGTGAAAACATTGAAGAAATAAAACGTAATCTGGAAGGAACAGATATGCTGTTTATTGCCGCTGGCATGGGCGGAGGAACAGGAACCGGAGCCGCACCGGTTATAGCAGCAGCAGCAAAAGAAATAGGTGCTTTAACCGTCGGTGTCGTGACAAAGCCTTTTACATTCGAAGGAAGAACAAGAAGCCGTATTGCGGACGAAGGGCTGGAACAGCTCAAAAAACAGGTGGACTCTCTTATCGTCATCCCCAATGAAAAGCTTTTCGGCATATCCGGGAAATCGATATCCCTTCTGGAAGGTTTTAAAATGGCGGATCAAGTCCTGCTTCACGCCATAAAATCGATCTCTGACCTGATAAATGTTCCGGGACTCATCAACCTTGACTTTGCAGATGTGAAAACAATCATGTCCAACACAGGCATGGCCTTCATGGGAATCGGTGAACACAGCGGCGAAAACCGGGCAGCAGAAGCCGCGCAGAAAGCAATTTCAAATCCGCTGCTTGATGATATTTCCATCAAAGGGGCCAAAGGTATTCTGGTTAACATTACAGGAAGTAAATCACTGACCTTTACAGACCTCCAGGAAGCAACCGACTTTATCCAGATTAAAGCCCATGAGGATGCAAACATTATTTTCGGAGCTGTTATAGATGAAACCATGGCGGAAAATTTTCAGATAACCGTTATTGCCACCGCTTTTGAAGATATCAAAGCAGAAAAAGAAGTCCCCGTGAAAACGCCTGAAACAGCAAATGCTAAAACTGTTCCAAACGAAAAAAATCAGAACGCCACCAAAATAGGGACCATTATCAGCGAATTTGCAGAAGATGATGTTTATGACACACCCACTTTTGTAAGAAAACAGAAAGCCATGTAGGTACAAAAATTTTGCGCAAAGGAAAAAACGGTAAATATTCTTTGACTGGCGAGGATTACGTCCGTTAGAAAGGGCGGGGAGAAACCCCGTCGAAAGCAGTAAATGCTTTACATAATAAAAAGAGGATCGACATCAACAGCCAGCCTGACACCCTGCCCTTTGGCATAATGACTGCAATGTTCCAGCACCTTTGATACAAAAAGTCTATGGTACTTTAAATTAGAGCCTTTAATAAGCATCTGATATCTGTAGCGTCCTTTAATCTTTTCCCATAAGGCACTGGCCGGGCCAAGAATCTCAACCGTCTTATAAAAATCCCCGTTTGAAAGAAGCTGTCTTGCAAACTTTCCCGCATTTGATGCACACAACTCCACACGCTGTCTGCTTGTGCCGTCAAACCGAATATTAATTATCTTCTTATAGGGCGGATAACCCAGTTCTTTTCTAAACCCGGATTCTATCCTGTAGAATTTTTTGAAATCGTGATGCTTTGCACAGGACAGACTGTAATGTTCAGGATTATAGGTCTGGATAAAAACTTCGCCTTTCACCGCGCCTCTTCCGGCCCTTCCCGCAACCTGGGTCAAAAGCTGAAAGGTTCTCTCCCCGGCATGATAGTCCGGAAAGTTAAGCGACTGGTCTGCGCTGACAACACCGACAAGGGTAATATTCGGCAGATGATAACCTTTAACAATCATCTGTGTCCCCAAAAGAATATCAATTCGTCCCTCATAGACATCTCTAATAATATTGCCTGAAGCACCTTTTTTTGTGGTGGTATCCCTGTCCATACGCGCTGTCCTTGCTTCCGGAAAAATCCTGTTTATCTCTTTCTCCAGCCGTTCTGTTCCCCACCCTGTGGGCACAAGAAAATAGCTTTCACATTCAGGACACTCATCCGGAACCGGATGCGAAAAATCACAGTAGTGACAGCATAGTTTTTTTCTATTCAGATGATGAATAAGGGAAACATCACAGTTAGGACACTTGAAAGTATGGCCGCACTCCTGACAGATATACGCCGACGAAAATCCCCTGCGGTTCAAAAAGAGAAGACTCTGCTCACCGGCATCAAGCCTCTTTGATAAAGCCTCTTTCAAAACGGCTGAAAGAATACCCCCTTCTTTTTTCTTACGGTTATTTTCTATCCGCATATCAATTATCCTGACTTCGGGCAATGCTCTGTCTTCAACCCGTTCAGGGAGTACCCCCAGCATATACTTTTTCTTTAATGCATTATGATATGACTCAATTGACGGGGTGGCAGAACCTAAAATTACCACGGCGTCTGCAAATTTACCTTTCAAAAGGGACACGTCCCTTGCATTATATCGGAGTTTTTCATCCTGTTTATACGACGGGTCATGCTCTTCATCTACGATAATTACGCCCAGATCAAAAAAGGATGCAAAAATTGCCGAACGGGCGCCAAGCACTATCCTGATATCGCCCCTGGCGATCATCCTCCAGGCATCAAACCGCTCGGCATCAGTAAGGCTGCTGTGAAGCATTGCGATCGGTACATTTAGCCTGGAACTGATACGGTCCCAAAGCTGAGAGGTCAGGGCTATTTCAGGAACAAGATAAAGACACTGCCTTCCTGCTGTCAGCGCCTGTTCCATTACTTTTAGATAAACTTCAGTTTTCCCGCTACCGGTAACACCATAAAGCAAAAACGGAAAATATTTTTTTTCCCTTACCGCAGGTTCGATCTGATTTAAAACTGCTGACTGGTCAGCGGTAAGCCGGTTAACCGGTTCAATAATACTTTTATCTTTAAGGTCCGGTCTTCTGAAAATTTCCCGCTCTTCAACCGTTAAAAACCCTTTTTCCTCAAGAGCTTTTAACTGCGGAGTACAGTTTCCAAAAACCTCTTTTAAAAGAGCAGCCGGGGAAACACCTTTTTCTAAAACAAAGGAAAAAATTTCCTGCTGTTTTTTTGAACGGGGGCTAATATCGCTTAAACAGCCGGAAGCGGTGAACCATTTCTCTTTCTTTACGCTGACCCTTCCTTTCTGTTTTAAAGAACATTCAATCAGCCCCTGACTGCTCAGTGTACGGATATGATAGCTAAGTTTTTTTCTGCCGACCGTCTTTTCGAGATATTTAAATGAGGCCTCTTTCCTGTTTATCAGCTCACGTAAAACCATTATTCCCGGAAAGTCTTTCCGGGCCGTTTTTAAAAAGCACCTTCCCTTTTCAGTAATTGAAACGATATTTCTGAATTCTGTATTTATGCCGCCCGGAAGTGCGGTCTTTAGGGTCTCTCCCAGAGGATGGTAGTAGTAATCAGATATCCATCTATAGAACCTTAAGTCCTTTTCATTAAACAGCGGCTCATCATCCAGAAGGTCAGATATCTCCCGGATCTTATAATCCGGTACCTTTTGAGGAAAGCCGACAACATATCCGGTCAATCGCCGCCGTCCAAAGGGAACCAGCACACGCGTACCGATACGCACCTTTTCTGCAAACCCGGATGGATATTGATAGGTGAAACTGTTGTACAGGGGAAGGGGAACGGCAACATCGATAAGGTTCTTATCAGAAGAAGGAAGGGACATATGACAGGAGCTTCCACAAAAAATTAAATCTTTCACTTCCTGAATTTTACTCAATATAAATTGAAGCAGCAGAAGACTCGGGCAGAGAAACAAATCTGTCAGAAAACTCTTCTTTATCAAAAGCAAACATGGGGCTTATCTCAATATCAACACCTGCGGGAACCGAACCGCACTTCCCGGACGCTTCAATCCACTGAATACACCTTTCAACCATTGCTTTTCGGGCGGTTTCAGGAGAATCTTTTCCTTTACTGTTTTTTACCGGTGAAAACTCTTCTTCCCTTTCCACCTCCAGGGTCACTGCTTTTGTTGCAAAAGAAAATGCATCAAAAATAAACATCTCCGGTTTCATCCCTTTAATCTCTTCCAGGACAGGGTTCCCTGACTTGACCTCAAGGGCGGCCAGCTCTTTTACAGCAATATGGTAAGGAAGCCCTTCACTCTCTTCCTGGCTGATCTTCTCGACAAAACTTCTATTCAGCATATGGATTGCAATATTTCCGCTGTTAAAAAGAAGGCTTCCATCTTCTTTCCGCGCATTTACCTGTTCATCAGAAAGCTCACTGTATTCTATACAGCCAAGCTTTCCATCAACCTTTCCGAGAACACCGACCCGTTCTTCAGGGTCTGTCTTGCTGACCACCTTTGAGGAGATCTCCGCGCCGCCGGAAACATGCGCACCCACAAAAAGAGGGTCCGCAATTTTTACCAGGGGATTATCCACCTGAAAATAAAAGATCTCTTCAACACCGGCACTTTTCATCTCGCTTAAGGCACCGGAATCATAAAGCGCCTGAATGGATCCGCCATGACCATTGGGGTTTTTAAAAAGCCTTTTTTCCTTTGAAATGATAAGCTTTCCATTTCCATCAAAGGACGGTACCTGTTTTTGGATAAGAAACCGGACCTGTTCTTCAGAAAGTCCAAAAAAGCTGTTCTTCTTAAAAAAAGATGCAGTCGCATCATTATTCTCATCCGAAGTCATGATGTACCACAGAAGCTGTTTTTCATATCTTCTCTGAAGCCCGAGAATGTTTTCGGAAAAAAGCTGAAAAAGACTCTTATCTTCAACCGGCGAGACCGGATAACAGCCTTTCGGGCCGTTAAACCCAAGGCGGGTCCCCTGCCCCCCCGCAACCAGAAATATCGCAACTTTGCCCCGGCTTAAAAAATCCTCGCCGATCGCATACACTCTTTTTTTCTCTTTAAGAGAAGACGCTCCCTCATTAAAAGAAAGAACATCTGCTGCAGAAAAAACTTTTTTTTCTTTTTTTGAAACAGATGCCTTTTTATAGGTTTCAAACAGCCTGTTTAGAAGTTTAAAGTCAACCTGTTCAAGATCTTTCATCAGAGCATCCTTTTCCGCAACCGTCATCAAATCAAGATGCTCTAAAATATGCGCCTGTCCATTTTTAATTAATAATTCCGAAATTTCTTTGCTGAATTTCAAGCCTTCCCCCCGAAAATCCTATTTATTTTCTTTTTGTGACAAAAGTTTATTTACTTTTTCAAAAAGGCCTTCAAGATTAGAAGACTTTACAATGTACGCATCAGAAGCCCAGGTTTCGAGATTATGTTTATATTCGCCGTATGCTGTACACAGAATAGCAGGAACATCTCTTGATTTTTCCCTGATCTGCTTCAGAACCTCTATACCATCCATTCCAGGCATCTTAATATCAAGAACCACCAGATCAGGCCTGGCCGCCTCAAAGGTCTCAAGCGCTTCTTCCCCGTTAGACGCCAAAACAACGCTAAATCCCTTCTCCTCAAATTCCTCTTTGTAAAGAAGCCTTATACTCTCCTCATCATCAACAAACATTAATTTCTTCGTACCTTTACCCCCTTGGTCACAAGATATAAATTAAGGAAAACCTGCAGAACCGGCCAAAAATCACTCTATCACGGCTTCCCGCAAGTGTTGTGCGGCCTGCTCAGGCGGTGTCGGATTTATATAAAACCCGGTACCCCATTCAAAGCCGGCCACCTTTGTCAGTCTGGGTATAATCTCAAAATGCCAGTGATAAAAATCATTTTCACTGTTATCCGTCGGCGAACTGTGGAGAATATAATTATATGGCGGAAATCCTAAAGCCTTATTTATTTTTTTCAAAACAAGACTTAAACAATCCGCCATTGCACCGAACATATCATTGCCGGTATTTTCAAACGAAGAAATATGTTTTTTAGGAAGTACACATGTTTCAAACGGAAACCTGGGTGCATAAGGTTCAAATGCCAGGAAATAATCATTTTCAACAACCAGTCTTTCCCGCGTTTTAAGCTCCTGGGCCACAATATCACAGAAAATACATTTTTTATTTTTCAAATAATATGCTTCTGCGCCGTTCATCTCTTCAAGTGCTCTTTTGGGCGCAACCGGTAAAGCGATCACCTGGGAATGCGGATGCTCCATTGAAGCACCGGCTACTTCGCCATAATTTTTAAAGATCGAAATATATCTGAAACGTCCATCCTTTTTCAACTCATTTATCCGCTGTTCATATGCAAATAATATATTCTTAAAATCCATGGAAGAAAGGGTAGATGCATTTGCATTATGATCTGTGGTCTCAATAATGACTTCATGAGCCCCGATACCTTCCATTTTTTCATATAGACCCTCTTGCTGTTTATTCAGGTCTCCCTCTATTACAAGAGCCGGAAACTTGTTGGGCACAACTCGAAGTTTCCATCCCGGGCCATTAGAAGATGTATTGTCATCCCGAAGAGCGAAAACCTCTGACGGTGTCTTGTCCTCATTTCCAGGGCACAAGGGACAAAAACCTCCCCGCGCCCTGCTTTTTTCCAGCTGCAGGTCAGAAGGCCGTTTTGCTCTCTCGGTTGATATTATCACCCATCTGTCGATGATGGGATCTTTTCTTAACTCCGGCACCCATACCTCCCTAAAAGTTAATAATGCTGAAATTGATTTAGCATACCTGTATTTATCACTTTACACAAAGATTAAATCAGGCGTCTAAAGTGTTTTTTTCTTTTTGCCCAATAAAATCATAAGGGCATATCCTTATTGTTTTTTCCGAGATATCCCCGGGTTTTAATAATATTTTCCAGTGGACAAGAAAGGTTGTTCCCTGATATGTCTTTTCTAAACCATTTTCAGACCGGGAAACTGTTTCAATAGGAAAACTCCATACATCAGAACCGGAGGGCAGCATCATCTCTACGCCAAGTCCGGTCCACTCATCAATAAGTTCAAAACGTGAAATGTCCGTGACATCAGCCTTTGAATTTATCGGTACCCTCTCTTTTTTGTTTCCGGTAAAAAGACAATAATGAAGAGGGTTATCTGCCGCGAGAAATGAAAAATTAAACTCCACCCCGAACCAGAGCAGCATCTCCCGGCTGCTTAAATTTTCCAGAGTATATACCGCACTGACATCCATTAAGGAATCGTCTATGAAAAAATTCTTGGATAATCCAACCGGTTCCTGTTCAACATCATTTCTTGCATCCTGAAGCACAAATCCGTCTTTTTTAAGCATGAAAGAAAGCTTTGTATCATTCTCGGATTTTTCAATTTCGGAAAGAGAGTACTCTCCATCAACAAAATTTCCGATTTCAGAATACCGGGACATTGAAAAAGCTTCAAGCGTTGTCCCCTCTCCGAAAAAATGATCCAGAAAAGAATAGCGCGGATACCAGTCATAGATAAGCAGGTTCTGAAGCCCGTCCTCTTTTACTTTTAAAACATTATGTATTGATACGGGAAGGTCTTCATCTCCTGAGACCATGCCTTTTAAATCCTCTACTTTAAGCTTACGGTGATAACCTTCCATTCTTCGGGTGAGTATGTTTGAAAGATTAAAGGATACGGGTTTAAAATCAAACTCAAACAGACCGCCTCCGTCCTTCGGAGAAAAGTAAAGGTTAAGATTCCTGCCGGAAACAACAAGCTCTTCCGTCATGTTTTTCCGGAGATCAAAAACCCGATAGTCCACCCAGGACAGATCAGCATGAGTCAGCTCATCAATAATCTTTTCAGCATTAATAAGATGTTCATAAACGGCATGCCTGAGATAATTAAGATATATACCGCCGAACATGCCGTGCCAGTACGAACAGTTACACTGCCCCATATAAAGTTCTTTTTTGGCAGCTGCAATAAGATCTTTTTTTTCACCTTTTAATTTTTCTTCTGTCTCTTCAAGTTTTTCACTTATCATCAGCATCTTTTTATGCATCTGATTGCTTTCAGGATATTTAATCAAAAAATTATTCCAGTATCCGCCCTGGATAAACGGACTGTATTTATTTTTCAGGTCCAGTTCTTTTAGCTTATCCGCCATGTCCTCATACCGGATTACAGCATCAGACGGCAGCGCCCACACCATCATCTCTTCATAGGAAACAGTGGGAAGATATATCCTGCCCTCTGGCGGATAAGCAGCCTGATATTCAGAAAAGGTAAGCATTTCAACCATTTCCCGGTTCTTTTCAAGTTCACTGAAAAAAGCTTCGAGCCAGCCCTTCTCATAAACCCAGGAATATGTTCCCGGCCACATACCAAACTTTTCACCGTCATCCGCATATGTTATGGCAACATCCTTCATATCACTTGCACGATAGCGGAGATATTCTATTATTTTTTCCGGCTTCTCAAACGGGATCATATAGCGCAGCTTCATATCAATGGGAAAGATAGAAAGGGTTTTTCCTTCTCTTTCCGTCACAAAATACCCGGATACCTGTTCAGGGGAAAGACCGGCATGAAGAAAGTGCGTGGTGTCCAGCAATGTATATGAAAGCCCCGCCGAAGAAATAAGACGCGGCAGCACCGGGTCCCAGACTCTTTCCGGCAGCCAGCACCCTTTTGGCTTTATATTGAATTTCTCTTCTATAAACCCGTTCATCATCTTCAACTGCCCTTCAACGTCACGTTCCGGTAAAATAGAAAAAATCGGCTCATAAAATCCGCCGCCGACTATTTCCACCTGATTTCTTTCAACAAGGCGCTGAACGGTTTCCATGAATCCGGGATCTTTGTTTTCGATCCATTCTAAAAGTGAGCCTGAAAAATGAATCGAGGCCTTAATAAGAGGATGTTTTTCAAGAGCTGAAATAAAGGGTTTATATGAACAGGAGAACCCTCTTTCAAAGACATGATCAAAGTTTCCTACCGGCTGATGATTATGAACACCGAACAAAAAGCGGATCTTTTTCATAAACAGGTCCCCTGATAATTGAACTGCCGCCAACAACAAGCCGTATATTCATTTGATCTTTGTGCTTTGAAATTTGTTCTTTATCTGGTTTTTAGATTAAACTGTACCAGCCGTTGTGCTTAAATCATATGGCTACACTATTTATAAAAATGCTCTAAAATGCGCATAGATCCTGCCGACAGCAGTCATCGATGCATAAATAAAAAAACCTGCTATCGTCAGAATTCAGCCGGTTCAAAACCAGTGTTTCGCTTACACTTCTTTGCCTAAAACAGAAATTCCAGCAAAACAGATATTGCTGGAAATACTGGTGATAAACCTTATAATTTTTCATGACCTTTACATGCTGTTTATAACAGAATCATCAAACCGGAAAAATAAACAAATTATGCATCTTAGCCCTGTCTGGCTTTTTCTTTCTTTTCCTGCTCTTCTTTACAGTCAATACAAAGCGTTGTTACCGGTCTTGCCGTGAGTCTGCCATCTGATATATCTTCCCCGCATTCTTCACAAACCCCAAAGGTTCCGTCTTCAACACGCTCAAGTGCTTTTTCTATCTTGGAGATAAGCTTACGCTCTCTGTCCCTGATGCGAAGCGTCCGATTACGGTCACTTTCCAGTGTGGCTCTGTCATTTGGATCGGGAAAGGCCTCTTCCTCATCCGTCATTTCAGCCATAGTCTCTTTTGCTTCGTCCAACAGATCGCTTTTACGCTGAGTAAGACGTTCTTTATATTTTTCAAGTTTTTCTTTTTTCACGAAAAGGGTTCCTCCTCAAATACCTTTAACAGTTTGTCTGATGTTTTCGTCCAATACCTGTATTATATAGCATATATCCTGTCTGCTTTCAGCAGTAAAATACTCTTTCAGTTCTTGTATTTAACTAATATTACTTGCTTTATTCTCTGATGAAGGTCCCGCTTTTACCGCCGCTCTTCCTTAAAAGTCTGATGTCGGATATTTCCATCTCCCGGTCAATCGCTTTACACATGTCATAGATAGTAAGAGATGCTGCTGACACTGCAACCAGCGCCTCCATTTCAATTCCTGTTTTTCCCACCAGCTTTGCAGTCGCAATTACCTCGATCTGGCAGGTCTCTTTTTTGGATATAAAATCCATTTCAACCGAAGTAATATTAAGCGGATGACACATGGGTATCAGGTCCGATGTCTTTTTTGCAGCCATAATCCCTGCGACCTGGGCAACACCCAGAACATCCCCCTTCTTAATTTCACTTTCCATAATCCTTCGAAAGGTTTCCTGTTGCATTGAAACCGTAGCTGTCGCTGTTGCCTCCCGTGCAGTATCCTTCTTACCGCCCACATCCACCATTCTTGATCTGCCAGACTCATCAAAATGCGTTAACTCACTCATAATCTTCTAACTCTTTCTAGTTACATAAACTTTAAACAGCTTAATATATTTTTCCTATAGCAAAAACCCCAAAGCGTCAAGCTATAA
>CAYLYF010000088.1:0-17584 GCA_964387595.1 uncultured Thermodesulfobacteriota bacterium
TTAAGATCTTTTCCCCACTGTCACTTAAGCACTTTATGTTTTTGGACAGGCTCTAAATAAGGTTTAAGCACCATTGACAATTAAAGGTTTGGGTATTATTATCTAAAAATATTTATAAGTTCTTCGCTGATTATGGTTATGACTCGAAAAGGATAAAAGGAAGTGATTATGAAAAAAATTGTTTATTTTTCTTTTCCCATTTTAATAATTATTTTAGTCCTGATATATTTTATATATGGACGGGAAAACAGTGTTTCTTATAAGACCTTAAAAATAAAAAAAGGGAATATAACCTCACTGTGCCGGGCAACCGGAACGGTGAATCCTTTGACGACGGTTCTTGTGGGAACCCAGGTCTCTGGAAGGATCAAAGCTCTTTATGCTGACTATAATGCAGAAGTTAAAAAAGGTCAGCTTATTGCTGAGATCGATCCTTCTATATTTGAAGCTCAGCTTGAACAGGCACGGGCTAACCTTATTTCTGCAAAGGCAGCAAAAGAACAGGCTCAGGCAACGCTTCTTGAGGCAGAACGGAACTTTAAGCGTACGAAGGGCCTTTATAGTGAGGGGGTTTCCGGCAGGAGTGAATATGATGCGGCAGAGACAAACTTTCTGGTCTCAAAGAGCCAGGTGGGGGTTGCAGCGGCGCAGGTTATTCAGACAAAGGCTGCCTTTGGTTTTGCCGAGACCAATTTGAAGTATACAAAAATTCAGTCTCCTGTTAACGGAATCGTGATATCAAGAGATGTGGATATGGGACAGACGGTTGCCGCCAGTTTTCAGACGCCGACTCTTTTTACTATTGCTAAAGATCTAAAAAAAATGCAGATAAATACCAATGTCGATGAGGCGGATATTGGCAGGGTTAAGGAGGGTATGTCTGCCGAGTTTGTGGTAGATTCTTATACGAATACTGTTTTCAAGGGGAAGGTCGTTCAGGTTCGGAATTCTCCCAATATTGTACAGAATGTTGTGACTTATGATGTGGTCATTCATGTGGAAAACCCGGAGCTTAAATTAAAGCCCGGGATGACAGCCAGTGTTTCAATTATTATCGCAGTTAAGGATGATGTGGTTCAGGTACCCAATTCGGCTTTAAGATTCAGGCCCAAAGAATATATTGCTGAAGGTGCGGCACATGAAAAGCCCGGTGTTTTTGTGCTTAAGAATGGTTTGCCTGAACATGTTGATATTGAAGCCGGAATAGATGATTATATAAACACTGAACTTATAAAAGGTGAACTAAAAGAGGGACAGGAAGTTCTTGTGGGATACGATACAAAAAAATAATTGAAGAACTTTTAACATAAATAAAACTTATCCATCTGTTTGACCTGACTGCTATGAGCCTTATTGAAGTTTCCAGCCTCAGCCGGACTTATGTCCTTGGAGAAAACAAGATCCATGCGCTTTCAGATATAAGCCTTATGATATCTGAGGGTGAATTTGTATCTATTATGGGACCGTCCGGTTCCGGTAAATCAACTTTTATGAATATCATCGGCTGTCTGGATAAGCCCACCCAGGGCTTTTATCATTTAAAGGGTACGGATGTTGGAAGCCTTTCCCGTGATGAACTTGCTGTTATACGCAATAAGCGCATCGGTTTTGTGTTTCAGGGCTTTAACCTTTTGCCGAGAACTTCTGCCATAGAAAATGTTGAGCTGCCCCTTTTGTATAATGGGGTGACATCGAAACAAAGGCGTGAAAAGGCATTAGCTGCACTTGAAATTGTGGGTCTTACTGACAGGAAAGACCACCATCTAAATCAGCTCTCCGGCGGACAACAGCAGCGTCTTGCCATTGCGCGTGCTGTTGTGAATGATGCATCGATCATCATGGCGGATGAACCCACCGGAAATTTGGACACTAAAACCAGTAAAGAGATCATGATGCTTTTTGAAAAATTGAACAGTCAGGGGATCACCATTATTCTTGTGACCCACGAAGCAGATATTGCTCAATACGGAAGGCGATTGATTCGCTTTCTGGACGGTGAAATAATCAGTGATGAAAAGACAGGAGATTGATGAACAGTACACTGGTTACCTTTAAAATTGCATTTCGTGCACTTAGAACAAATAAGATGCGGTCCGCACTGACCATGTTGGGTATTGTGATCGGAGTGGCTGCAGTTATTGCGATGCTTGCTATCGGTACGGCTGCCAGGCAGAAGATCTCTGATGAAATCTCAACTGTCGGCAGTAACCTGATCATGGTATTAGCCGGTGCGACTTCATCAGGCGGCGCCCGCATGGGGGCGGGGAGTGATCCAACCATATCTTTTGATGATGCTGAAGCCATAAAGAATGAATGTCCTGCTGTGCTTGATGTGGCCCCGGTACAGACCGGACCGGGGCAGGTGATTTACAGGAATCAGAACTGGTCAACCATGATTCTCGGCGCTACTCCCAGTATCCTTAATATCAGGGAGTGGGAAATTGAATCCGGCAGACCGCTGGTGGACCAGGATGTCAGAAATTCGACCAAGGTGTGTCTTCTGGGGAAATCTGTTGCAGAAAACCTGTATGGGGCCATTGATCCTGTTGGGACTATTCTGCGCATTAAAAAAGTACCTTTCACTGTGATCGGTGTTCTTCAAGCTAAGGGGCAGACCCTGACCGGTCAGGACCAGGATGACCGGATTTATGTTCCGATCACTACTGCACAAAAAAAGATCTTTGGCCGTACGATTCCGGGGATGGTTCAGTTCTTAATGGTAAAGGCTAATAGTGTCGATGTCCTGGACGATGCTGTGCAGCAGATAAGGGACCTTTTGCGTCAGCGTCACCGTATTGCTCCCGGACAGGAGAATGATTTCACGGTTGAAAATCTTACACAGATGATGGATATGGCCATCCGTCTTACGAATATCATGACGGTATTATTAGGTGCAATTGCCTCTATTTCTCTTCTGGTGGGCGGGATCGGTATTATGAATATTATGCTGGTATCGGTGACAGAACGAACCCGGGAGATCGGTATACGTATTGCTGTGGGTGCAAAAACCTGGAATATCCGTTTACAGTTTATTGTGGAGGCAATGACGCTTTCAATTATAGGCGGATGCATTGGAATTGCGCTTGGACAGACGGGTTCTGTCATTGTTTCAAAATTTGCGAATCTTCCGGTTATTATTTCTCCTCTTTCAATAATTATTGCATTTGGTTTTTCTGCTGGGGTTGGGGTGTTTTTTGGATTCTATCCTGCTTATAAAGCTTCTCTTTTAAATCCGATCGATGCGCTGAGATACGAATGATTTTGAATTTGGAATTCGGATTGGGGAATGCGGAATAAGATTAAGCTGTTTTTTTGATTACTATGAGTTTAAAGGCAAAGCTTCAGTCCTTTGCAAAACAGGAATTAAATTATTCTGTTGCGGGTGTAGCGTCCTGTGATGATTATTCTGCTCGTGAACTAAACGGGATCAAATCACTCATTGCCTATTTTTTCATATTGACGGCTGTGCCCGACAATATGAAAACTCCCAGACAACCGGTCGAATTTCCGGGAGATAAGAAATAAATCATCGTGGTTACCTCTCCCAACTATATGGAAAGACCCAGAAAATTCAGCGAGTGTGCGTCTGATCTTTTGGGAATTGCTTCTCCAATTTATATTACAAATGAGATAATGGTCAGTGCAAAAATATGCTCTTTTTTTAACAACAGAGGCTTTACCTGTGAACCGGTTGCTGCTTCACTTGTATTTCCTTTAAAAATAATGGCAGTACGCGCTGGTATCGGTTATTACGGGAAAAACAGTATGATCATCATCCCGGGTTTTGGTTCCTGGGTCTCTCTTTCTGCTTTTATAACTGATGCGGAGCTTGAAACAGATGCGCCTTTTGATAAAGACTGTGGTGATTGTGATAGATGCGGACATCAAAGGTTATTTTGACAATATCCGGCACAATGTATTGCTGAATTTATTACGAAAGCGCATCAGTGATCCACGAGTTATTAAACTCATTAAGGGATGGCTGAAAGCCGGTTTGCAGGAGCAGGTTTCAAACCACCTTAAGCTGCTGTGGTAAAGAGCCATGGTGGTGAGCGTTAAGGAAAAGGCCTCAAATGATGGGGGCAGGTGAGGTTCAGGGAGACGAACGCAAGTGAACCACTGATGAGGTGTTGAAAGGTTAAAAGTGACATCAAAACTGGGGAGCGTACTTGACTCCAGGATAAGTTCAGGGGAAACCTGTTTACTGCCTGAGCGGTGTCCGGCATAGTGGTGGCGTGAATTTGAATTAGGCTCTTGTGGGGAACGTGGGAACCTGTCGCACTGATGTTAAGGGAGAAGCTCAAGTGGAAACCCCATGAAGAGCGAAAGTACCGATGCGAAGCACAGGGGCGGACCGACGCGTAGTAGTGAAGAAGTCGCTGTAATGGAGATGGAGCGAAGGGGTTGGATTGTCCAGCTTTGTTTGATGGATCAACCAGCAATGGGAGGAATTTTTCAGATAAAGTAAGGTCGCTTATTAGACCGGACGATAGGAATCGTATGACGGGAAACTGTCACGTACGGTTCTGTGAGGGACTGGGGCTGAAATTCCCCCGGTCTACTCGACCATTAACAAAGTGTAGAATTCAGGATACGTGCCATTAGCTTGATTATTACCAGAGTTAATATAACCTTTGATAGTAGCAAAAATTGCTGAGTTTACTTCCCCATAATTATCACATCATATTTTTACGGGTATCATATAAAATTTAATTTTGTTGTCTGATTTTTAATTTAAGTTTGTTTTTTTGGTTTGTTATTATGCTTCAAAATAAAAAGGCTGCTCAAATTCGAGCAGCCTTTTTATTTTTGTTTATTGATCTGTTCTTATTTTTCGATCTCTTTCAGCCATTTTTCATGCTGAAGCTTTGCCCATGCACGGGAACATTTTCCGCTCAGCATTGACTCAATGGTTCCTGGGTTTGCAAAGGTACCGAGGAAGGCATGGATTATCCAGGTGCCGCCAAAGGTTATAACACCGATAATGTGCAGTGGATAGCACATGACGACCGTGTCTTTTGCAAAGTCAAAGGGATAGATCATTACATATCCGGTGATTGACATCAGGATCCAGGTGGCGACCATTATAAAATAAAAGATCTTCTGTCCGCCATTGAACCTGCCTGATTCAGGAACACCTTCTTTTGTCCAGAGGTATCCGCCGCCTTTACACATCCATTTTATATCATCGGCTGTCAGTAAAGCGCCTTCTTTAAACCAGATGATAAATGCGAGCAGTCCGCTGGCTGCAAAAACAGGTGCTGACCAGTTATGCAGAACTACAAGAGAACCTGTACCGCCAATAATTGTTCCGATCCAGCTCAGTGATTTGAACATCAGACCAAAACCTGAGATGAAAAGAAGTATACAGCTGATGGCGAGTGCCCAGTGAACAAATCTTTCAAATGTATTTGTTGCTTCTACCAGCTCGTAATTTGATTTATTGTTCATTGTTGTCACCTCCTTCATCAAACTTCGGACGTTTAGGTCCCTTGATTAAATAGTACGCAAAACTTGCGCCAATACCGCCGAGGATACTGATCATGGAAAGCGGTTTTAAAACATCTTTCCATAGACCGATCGCGGCAGAGACCTTTGGTTTTTCAGGCAGTCCGTCATAGATTCCCGGTTTCTCAGTTAGAACGTAAACCACATGGGTTCCGCCGACAAATTGATCACCGTAAACATTCGCGTCGCCGCCGAGCACTTTTGCCCGGGCGTGCGCTTTTTTGATCATTATTGCCTTGTCACCAAATTCAATGGCTCCGGTGGGGCAGGCTTTAGCACATGCCGGTATCATGCCTTCGTCAACCCTGTCATGACACATGTGACATTTGTACATTTTCTCACTTGCTTCATCAAAGCGGGGTATTGAAAATGGACAGGCATGGTAACAGTATTTGCATCCAATACATTTTGTGCTGTCCAGTACGATCGCGCCTGAAGGTTTCCGGGTAATACATCCGGGAACAGGACAGACTTTCATACAGCCAGCGTCTTCACAGTGAAAGCACTTCTCATTTCTAAATAGCCACTTTATGCTATTTTCCTTATCATCTATTTCCTGAAATCTGATAAGGGTATAGGTTGTGGGGCTTAAGTCTGGCGGGTTCTGGTAACTTCCTCTGTTTTCAGTTATTTCAGCAGGAAGCCCGTTCCAGCTTTTACATGCTACCTGGCAGCTCCGGCAGGCGGTACATTTTGACAGGTCAACTAACATTATTTTTTGAGTCATTATTTAGTACCTCCTTTCACAACATCTACCATGAAGGCTTTGGATTCCGGGATCATGGTGTTGGGATCACCGACGTTTGGTGTAACAAGGTTTGCGCTTCTCATTTCCTTTTTCTGAGGATTTGGAAAACGCCATCCGTAATGCCAGGGAATTCCCACTTCATGAACAGTCATGCCGTTTATGTTAAATGGTTTAAACCGGCCAGTAACTATCGCAACAGCTACAACTTCGCCGCGTGCTGATTTTACTTTAACCTTGTCTCCGTTATTGATACCTTTGTTTTTAGCCAGTTCTCTGCTCATCTCAACAAACATATCCGGCTGAAGCTCCATCAGCCACGGCTGCCATCTGGTCATAACACCGGTCTGCCAGTGTTCGCTCACACGGTAAGTCGTGCAGACCAGCGGGTATTTGGGATCGCAGGTTGCTCTCTTGTCCATGTCAGATCCGATTCCTTTGATATCAAATCTTTTTATAACCGGATTCACAAACTGTTTTGACATGAGGTTATTTTCCACCGGACATTCCAGAGGTTCATAATGTTCAGGGAAAGGTCCGTCTGCACGGCCCGGTCCGAAGATATGCGCATGGCCTTCGGGTTTCATGATAAATGGATATTTAGATGATGCACCGGCTGATAATGGAGCCCATCCGCCGTCAGGTACATCGCCTTTCCATTTAGTGGCACCTGTCCACCAGATAACCGGTTTCTCAGGAGCCCATGGCGCACCGTTCTTGTCTACTGATGCACGGTTATACAGAATACGTCTGTTGACCGGCCAGCACCATGACCAGTTCGAATACAGGCCGATTCCTGAAGGATCCGACTTGCCCCGTCTGGCGGCCATATTCCCTTTTTCTGTGTAGGAATTACAGTAGAGCCAGTTACCGGAAGATGTTGAGCCATCAGCCTGAAGATATGCAAAACTCGGTACCAGGGTGCCTTTTTTGTAGAGTTTTCCTTTGACTGTTGTGTCCTTAAGGAAGTAACCGTTGATCTCTTTTGCGACTAAATGTGTGTCAAAGTGTTTTATCTTTCCATCAGGCATCTTTAGACCGTAATCCCAGCTAAGCTTTGTAATTGCTTCAGGGTTTTTACCGCCTTCTTTTTCATAGAGCTCTTTGATCTTGTAATAGAGTTCCGAGATAATCTCGCCGTCAGGCATTGCTTTTCCGGGAGGATTCGTTGCTTTATAACGCCACTGCATCCAGCGGCCACTGTTGGTGATGCTTCCTTCTTTTTCCATGGAGGCAGCACAGGGCAGCATGAAGACTTCTGTGTCGATCTCTTTGGGGTTCATGCCGGGGCCGTTCCAGAAGGAACCGGTCTCATTGTCAAAGATGTTTACATTTACCATCCATTTCAGTCTTTTAAGACCTTCGCGCACTTTGTTTGCATTTGCACCGCTGCAGGTCGGGTTCTGTCCCCAGGCAAAAAAGCCCGTAAACTTACCCTTGTACATCTCGTCAAAGATGTTCAGCCATGAATAATTCACCCCGTCATCAAGCTTTGGGGTGTGGTTATAGGCTTCTTCCAGCGTTGTGTTCATGCCGTAATGCGCACGCATCAGGCTTGCTGAATATTTAGGATAGTTGCTCCACCAGTTTGCGCTCATCGGATCATTTGTTTTCGGCGTATATTTATCGTTATAGGCCTTGAACGTCGACTGGGAAGCTTTCGGTGTTTTAAGATAGCCCGGCAGTATATGGAAAAGCAGACAGTGATCGGTAGACCCCTGAACATTTGATTCACCGCGCAGTGCATTTACTCCGCCGCCAGCAACGCCCATGTTACCGAGGAGCAGCTGGATAATTGACATCGTACGTATGTTCTGAACACCGGTTGTATGCTGTGTCCAGCCCATGGCATACATGATCGTACCCGCTTTATTGGATTGACCGGTTGCCGCATATGCTTTGTAAATCTTATCAAGCTTTTCAACAGGCGTACCCGTTATGGCACTGACCTTCTCAGGGGTGTAACGTGCCACATGTTTTTTTAAGAGTTGAAATACGCAGTTTGGATCTTTTAAGGTTTTGTCTTTTTTGGGTGTTCCGTCTGCATTTTTCTGGAACGACCAGGTTGATTTGTCATATTTTGCGTTGATCATGCCTTCTTTGGTCTGTGTTCCCTTTAAACCAGAAAAAACACCGTCATTATCTCCCGGAAGTTTAAAATCAGGATTTATAAGGAATGAGGCATTGGTGTATTCAGTTGTATATTCTTCAAAATAGAGCTCATTTTCAAGAATGTACTTGATCATCCCGCTAAGAAATGCGATGTCCGTTCCTGATCTGAGCGGGGCGTAAATATCTGATTTTGCTGAGGTTCGGGTAAAGCGCGGGTCAACACTGATGAGTTTTGCGCCTTTCTCCATTGCTTTGGTGACCCACTTAAATGAAATGGGGTGATTCTCAGCAGCGTTGCTGCCCATTACGAGGATGCAGTCACTGTTCCTTAAATCGATCCAGTGATTTGTCATCGCACCGCGTCCAAACGACTCTGCCAGAGCCGCTACAGTTGCGGAGTGTCATATCCTGGCCTGATGTTCTATGTATACTAGTCCAAGGGACCTGAGGAGTTTCTGATAAACATAACATTCCTCATTATCCATTGCTGCGCTTCCTACAGAAGCAATGCCTTCAGTACGGTTAACGCTCTGTCCCTTTGCATTCTTTTCAACAAAGCTTGCATCGCGGCTTTCTTTTACATTTTTAGCAATTTTCTCAATCATCCACTCCCATGATTTTTCTTCCCATTTGTCGCTTTTGGGAGCACGGTAAAGCGGTTTGGTGAGGCGCTCATTGTTGTGGTGAGTCAGCTGGAACAGTGATGAACCTTTACTGCAGAGACTTCCCTGATTAATAGGATGGTCAGGGTCGCCTTCGGTGTTTACAACCTTACCGTTTTTGGTGTGGACAATTATTCCACAACCCACGGCACAGTAAGGACATATTGTGGTGGTTTCTTTTGCGTATTTGATCTTGGTATCAGCTGCATAAGCTTTGACCGGGTCAAGATTCAGACCCAAGCCTCCTGCTGCTACAGTTGCACCTGAGATCTTTAAGAAACCCCTTCTCGAGATCATCATGTGGCCTACTCCCTTCTAAAAAATTAATAAAATTTGATTAAAATAGCTGGATTATTTATTGTTATCCCAATTGTATAAAAAATTTAAAATTTAAGTCCAAGTGTATACTTATTAGAATCTTTATAGTACAGCAATTCATATGCCATAAAAAAAAAATATTTATGAGAATGTTACAACTATTTAAAAAAACAGTATTTTTAGGTTAAAAATGTATGTTTTTCTACAAATTTCCGATCTGTATCCGCATATATTTTGACAATATGACAAATCTTGTGAATTTATTTAGGATTTAGTGAAATATTGTCAATTTTTTAATTATCATTACTTACCCAGGACATTTTGACAAATTCAATCTTTTAAACTGTGATACAAACTTTTTTCTTCGAAACAGTTTGCTGTGGGGAGTATGTTTGTGAAATTTATTTCTCAAAAGTGATTGGGATGCTTTTTACAATTCATTACTTATTGTCGTCGACTTCTTTATTTTTGTCTTCATTACCGGTTGGTGTATCATCTGGATCATCTTTCCCGGAAAGTGAATTTTTAAAGTTTTTGATTCCTTTACCAACGCCCTTGCCGATTTCCGGTAATTTTCCTGCCCCAAAAATTATGAAAATTATAACAAGTATTATGATTAATTCGGGCATGCCGATGCCAAACATGTTTTTCTCCTTAAGGTTTATCTTTAATTTTAACTATTTTCAAGCTTTAAAATTATATTGTTTATAAATATATTTTGTAAAAAAAAAAGGCAAGAAGTATTTTTGGAAATAATTAAATTAATAAGAAACAATAATTATTAGTATGCTAAGCTGTTTACACTCTAAAGACCTTGAGAAAAGGCCGGGACCCGGCAGTGTCTGTCAGGATGAAAACGTGGATAGAATTTTTATGCTGGTAAATCAAAATTTCATAAAAATTATAAAATCACGATTTGTTTGATTATTTTAACAACTTCATCCGGGTCATCTGTAAGTCTTACAAGATCAAGGTCCTGCGGAGAGATGAGTTCTCTTTTAAGCAGAGTATCTTTAATCCAGTTCAGAAGGCCTGACCAGTATTCTGTGCCTACCAGGATTACAGGAAAAGGTTTCAGCCGTTTTGTTTGAATAAGTGTTATGGCTTCAAAGATCTCATCCAGTGTTCCAAAACCTCCTGGCATGCCGACATAAGCCTGGGCATATTTGATAAACATTACTTTGCGCACAAAAAAGTATTTTAGCTCAAGCTGCAGGTCTGTAAATGCATTTCCCTGCTGTTCCATGGGAAGTTTTATGTTTACGCCAACGGATTTGCCTTTGCCTTGCTGTGCACCTTTATTGCCGGCTTCCATTATGCCGGGACCTCCGCCGGTTATGATATTAAAACCGTTTTCTGAAAGTTTTTTTGCGATCTCAACAGTCATTTTATACGTCTCGTCTTCGGGCTTTATACGGGCAGAGCCGAAAATACTCACCGCCGGGTAGACCTCTGACATCATTTCGAAACCTTCGACAAATTCAGATATAATTTTAAATAATCTCCAGGTGTCGCCAACTTTAAAATCATCGATCAAAAACTGTTTTTCTGACATGTGTTTCTCCTTTTCATTACAATTGAATTATAATGAACTCGCCGGAGTTCATTATCTGAGCATTTGACGATAATTTTACTTCAGTTCAAAGGTTTCTTCAAATTTCGGTATTACGGTATCCCAGCCAAATTTTGTTTGGATCTTTTCTGCCAAAGCTTTTGATGCGTCAGGCTCCCCGTGGACGATGAAGGTTTTAATCGGGGGCCTGTTAAAACCCATGAGCCATGCAATGATTTCATTATAATCCGCGTGTCCTGAAAATCCGGATATGTTCTCTATTTTTGCTTTTACCGGAAGTTTCTGTCCGTGGATCTTTACTTCTCTTTTACCTTCAAGCAGTGATCTGCCCCGTGTTCCCTCAGCCTGATAACCGACAAAAAGAACAGTGTTTTCGGGTTTTGAGATCCGCTGCTGTAAATGGTGAAGTATCCGTCCTCCCTGCAGCATTCCGCTTGCCGATAAAATGATAGCCGGGCCTTTTATATCTGCCAGTGCTTTTGAATCATTAACGTCTTTTGTATATGTAATCTGTTTTGGACTTAAAATGTTTTTCTTATCCAGAAGCTGAAGTTTTGCTTCGAAATCATAAAGAGAGGTCATCTTTTCAAAGACTCTGGTAGAATTAATTGCCATAGGGGAGTCAAGATAAACAGGAACAGATGGAATTATATTTTTTTCCTCAAGTTCCCGGATATAATAAAGCAGTTCCTGTGACCTTTCAACAGCAAATGATGGAATTAAGAGTACACCGCCGCGTTTAACGCTGTCATTGATGACCCGGGCAAGTTCCTGGTCTCTTGAACCATGACTGTCAGTGTGGAGCCGGTCTCCATAGGTGGATTCCAGTATCAGATAGTCTACTTCATATGCCTGTACCGGGTCATGGAGGATCGGACGGAGGGGGCTGCCCAGGTCGCCGGAGAAAAAGATCCTTTTGCTCTCTCCATTTTCTTTTACCTTTACGTCGACAAAAGAAGAGCCCAGAATATGTCCGGCATCTTTGAATTTGACTCTTACATTATCTGTAAGGTGAAAATCCTCACCGTAATGGTAGCCGTCAAACTGTTTCAGTGATTTTTCTGCGTCCTGCTGTGTGTATAGCGGAAGTGCGGGCTTATGTTTTGAAAATCCCTTTTTGTTTGCCCATTTTGCATCTTCTTCCTGAAGATGACCGCTGTCCATCAGCATTATTTTGCAAAGCTCATGGGTTGCATGGGTACAGTTTATTTTTCCGCTAAAACCATTTTTGCAGAAGCGCGGGATATAGCCGGAGTGGTCAATATGTGCATGGGTAAGAAGTATCCTGTCTATATCAGACGGCGGAACAGGGAAAGGGTCCCAGTTTCTCAGTCTGTTTTTCTTTAAGCCCTGAAAAAGTCCGCAGTCGATCAGCATTTTTTTGCCGTCAGCTTCAAGCATGTGTCTTGAACCGGTTACTGTACCTGTGGCGCCGAAAAAAGATATTTTTGTGGTCATTTGAGCCCCTTTTTTTGGTTTTTGAATGTTTTTATCTGTCAGGATTATGCTTGAATAAGTTTAGCAAATTAAAATGTAAAAATACAGAACTTAAGAGGTGTAAGTATATGTATAAAAATATAATCTGATATGTCTGAATAGCTGCACTATTTAAAAAACTGAAAAGTACCTTTTGTAATTGACATAAAACCTGTGGTTGCCTATAATTTTCAGTCACATCTAAATACAATTTCGGGATATGAAGTATTGAAAAATACCGGTGATTTAAAGCTCTGCTGGGTAGGAAGTGCGCGTTATACTGACCCGCTTGATGCAACCAGCAGAAAGAAATTCCAGGCATTAAAGGAGCTGGGCGAACTTTATGTTGTGGGAGTTTCAAAAGACCTGATCCCGCGCTGTTTCACAGAACATGCGACATTTTATCTTCTTCCTCAGATTCCGGTCCATATCATCAGGTATCTTGAACTCTATTATTTTGTACCGATTCTTTCGCTCTGGCTGATATTTGTTAAGAAGGTGTCGATCTTTATTGTACAGGGCCCGTATGAGGGAGTGCCGGTAGCAGTGGCTAAGATCATCGCCGGTTTTTTTGGCAGGCGGGTGGTGGTGGTGGTTGAAAATCATAATGATTTTGAAGAAACCCTTTTTATGCAGCGCCGTATACTGTTTTCAGGGGTGTATCGTTTCCTGATGCGCTGTGCTGCAACGTTTTCTTTTAACCAGGCGGATATGCTTCGTCCGGTTTCAAATACAACGAGGCAACAGGTTGAAGCATGGTGCCCGGGCAGACCTGTATTTCAGTTTGTTGCCTGGACGGATATGGAAGTTTTTTTAAGTGTCGGCAGAAACAGAACGGATTATACGTCCAAGACTGTTAATTATACCGGTGTTCTCATTCCAAGAAAAGGAGTGGTAAATCTGATAAATGCTTTTGCAGTTGTTTTAAAAGATATTCCGGATGCCGGGCTTGTTATCATCGGTAAGGAAGAAAACAGGGAATATACTTTGAAATTGAAAGTCCGTGCAGTAGAGTTGGGAATTGCTGAGCGTGTCAGCTTCATGCCTGATATGCCTCAAGATGAGCTGGCACAAAAAATGGGTGAGGCCGCAGTTTTTGTTCTGCCCTCCCTGTCGGAAGCGCTGGGAAGGGTGGTTGTTGAAGCTATGGCAGCGGGAACACCCGCAATTGGCGCTAATGTGGGCGGTATCCCGGAGATGGTCAAAGAGGGTGAAACAGGTTTTTTAGTTGAACCGGAAGACGAAAATGCTTTGGCTGGAAAAATTAAATGGTTTTTGATGAATCCTGAAAAGACCAGGATTATGGGCAGAAATTCTCATATCTTTGCAGAGTCTTTTTTCAGTACAAAGCAGTTTATAGACTGGCACAGGGAGATGTTTGCCTGCGCTAAAAAAATATTGGGGCATAAATGATAAATTGAAAAGGAGAAAAAATGTGTTGTTTGAAAAGAGAGATTAAAAATGGGTTATCAATTTTGCTCATATTGATATTTCTGGGAGCCTGTTCAGCAAAGCAGGATGAGGCCAATTTTAAGAAGTATATGAGTCAGGATACAGAGGTGAAAGGTAAGGTGGGGATTCTGATGTCCGCTCTCGGGCAGCCTGAGGAATATGACTTTGAGTTTTTTAATAATTACCTTCAGCTTATTTTTAATAATGCTTTTCCGCCGATCTTAAAGTTTATCATTCTCCGTGACAGTGGTACTGTGCTTCGTGATCCGGACAATTTGTGGGCCGAAGAAGAGTTTAAACCAAAAACACTAATTGACTGTTTCGGTAAAAAATCAAACAGTGCCGGAACAGCTTATACTGAGCTTGCGTATTCATGGGTCAAATCACGCGGTGAAGGGAAAGCCGGTCATTTCCTTATCAAGGAAAAGAACGGGTATGTTGATGCCATTGAAAAAACCGGGATAAAGATGATCGCTTCTTATTATGCCAGGCTACCGGGTAATAAAATCGCATACCGCCAGCAGCATGTGCCTCTTTTTAGGGATATTAAAGCCCTTATTGAGAAAGATGCGCCGGGTACACCTGTTGAAACCTCATGGGGCATGTATCCTAAATCCGTTGAAGCAGCCATTGAGAAACTGATTGAGCAGAAGGTGGAGACCCTTGTGGTGTGTGACCTGTTTCCGGTCTATTCAGCGCTTGAGGAATTTAACAGTTTTTATGTTGAGGTGGAACACATTGTAGCCGGCAGGGCGAAAATTATATACACCCCTTATCCGGGCGCATTTAAAACATTTCGTAATGCGTATATCAATATGGCAGTTGATGAGGTGGCCAGGCTTTCAAAAGAAGAAAAGAAACTGGTTATGCTGACCCGTCATGGCATGCCCATTATTAAGGGTGAACCTTTTCATAAACTTTCAAATGTCTATTATGGAAATTTGAAAAAAGAGGTTGAAGAATCACTTAAAGGAACAAATACGGATGTGGTTATTGCAGATATCGAGTTTGCCGGTGAAGAACGTGATCCGGATAACAAACTTCTTTCAGCGGCTGAAGCTGTTGAGATGTCTCTTGAAAAGAAATATGGCAAGGTTGTGATGGTTCTGATTGACTTTATGACTGAAAATACGGATACGGTTTACTGTGTCCGTGAAGAAGCTTTAGAGCCGATTCACTTTGAATTTAAAGGAACGGTTCCGTATAACGATTTTTCTAATCCATTCAGGACAGAAGTTTTAAAGGGAGATACAACCTTTATTATTGCAGGAACACCGGTCGGGGATAAATACAGACCCCATGTTGCACAGGGCGTCTATGATACCATTGCGACTGTGCTGCAGGGAAAGAAGTGGCCTGAACTTATTGTTGAGTAAGATAGTAATTTATACCTAAAATTAAAAAGGGAACAGTTTAATTTACGACCCCCTTTTTTTAGCTACAAATACGGACTTTTGGATGTTGTGTACTGGGGATTGATTCAGTAAATAAATAATATTAGCAGGGGATATATGAAAGAACGCCAAATGTAAGCTTTTGGCAAGTACCTGTAACTTTTCACTTTGTCAAAGAGACCAATGATTATGTGACCATCTTTCATATACATGAAATAAATTTATCGCAATATTTTCCTTAGTTGTTTTAAGATTGAGGGTATGTAATAAACAACACTTACCGGCGAATACCGATAAGTGTTGTATGCTTATGGGGGATCATCTTCATAATTATACAAGAGGGCAGAAACTTTTAATCCTTAAGAAGCTTTCCAATTATCGGGACTAATGATTCTAGTGCTACCCTCACGAATTTTCTTATCATCGTATTTTTTTTAAGGATTGAAATAACGATGTCTCCATTTTTATAATACAAGTCAATCAGCTTTCGGCCCAGTGGGTTCTTTTCCATAACTTTATCACGAAATTGCCGGATAGTATTAAGCTGTGGATTGCCCCTTCCCAAAAGATCAGCTGCCGGACACGTTGATGGTGGTCCTATATCATAAAGAAAATTCACAGTAGCATTTACAATAATTTCCTGCTGCTCTTCAAGGTTAATGGTGGCCGGGTTATCACCCTCCAGCTGAGAGTCCGGTGCGGTATCATAATATGCAAACTGCGTGTGATTACCTCCTTCAATTTCCACAAAGATTGTATCCTCAGGTAATTTTTCTGCTTCTAAATCAACCGATTCAGGAGTGGCTCTGCCGTCTTCTGAACCATAAACAGTCAGAACTTTTAGATTTTTACTGCTTATATCAATGGGGGGTATTGATGCCCAAATAATTACACCATCAAAAATATCATCATGATCAGAAGCATAAAAGCATGCTGAGACAGCTCCTACTGAATGACCTCCGATAACCCACTTTTGAATATTTTCAAAGTCACTGATGATTTTGCCTGCTCTATTTTGGCCGAAAGGCATTGAAATACATCCGGGCATCGGCACAATAACTATTAAATAACCTTCTGCTGCCATTTGATGAGCAGCAGGCGCATAGGCCACTGGATCAGAGTTGCCGCCGGGAAGAAAAATAAAAGCGGTCTTCGGTATTGTGTTTTTGGGCATAAAAGAAAAATAGATATTATCATCAGAATCAGCCGGAGTTGTTCCGTCCCAGCTGTCTACCTCAACGGTTGATACTTCAACCTCATCACTTGATAACAAAGAATCTGAAGCTATTTCCAAAGTTTCATGCGAGCATTTAGTCGTACCTGCATTTCCAACACCACAAATACACACAATTAGTGCTGCAAGAAAGACTACTTTTAGCGTTTCAACATTCATAATTCACTCCTTTGCTATTTAATATTTAATAACTAATTAAAGGTATACATGTCCGCACATATTACACACACAATTTTAATAAGAAATAGAGTCGGCAGTAAGAATTGTTTGCCATGAGATGCATGATTAGTCGAAGGTTGTTTGGTTCCTTTATTATCCTTTCTAAAAAAACTTCTGAAACCTATTGTGTCTGCAAACGCTTTATTGAGTTCAAAACCTCAACTACTTTACGTTCTATGCCAAGGAGATCGTCGTCATTAGGCCTCTCTCTGATGTCCCCCAATTTTCCATATAAAGATGCCTTCTCGTTACCTTTAAATTTTCCTACTGTATACCACTCTCCGGCAACTGTAAAACCGAGATGTTCAAATAATTGTCCCATATATAGCACAGCTGGAATAGTCTCACGGATGCCTGTATGAGGACCTGAATACGTACAAAAACAGACTGCATATTTGTCTGGAACTTTAGGGCAGCAGAGTTTGACATTGCCCTCTTTTTTGTTAAAAGCAAGTTGCTTTTTCAGGAAAGTAAAGATTCGTTTGTGGGGTAAGAATTCTATAACGGGAGTTCCTAGAAAGATGAGGTTATAGTCGTAGAAATTACAGCTGAAGTCCTCTTCAACTTTCACAATCTCAACGTCTTCCCCTTCCTTTTTGACGGTATTCGCAATTCTGTGAGAAACTTTCTCGGTATTTCCCGTTGAAGACCAATAAAGAATTAAAATTTTCATAAAAGCACTTCCTTTCTTAACAATTCTAAGATCTTTACCAGATACCATTATTCAAAGCTTGTTATCTTCTCCCGAATATTTTCGACCCGGCGGTCCAGCAAAGGATCTGTCCATTGTAAAATGCTTCAATTACAACTGAAAGTAGAATCTCTACATTACTTTTTCCTAAACTGAGCGATTGTCACCCAGCCAAAAAAAATGCCGGGGGTTTTCCAAAT
>CAYLYF010000089.1:0-17266 GCA_964387595.1 uncultured Thermodesulfobacteriota bacterium
CCTAACGTGAAGTTCACCGGCAAGCTTCAGCGAGTCCAGTGAAACGTGTGGTTGGATTATTATTCTTTTATTTTAGCAATTAGAAATTTTGCATCATTTATAAAAATTTCTTTTTCTTGAGTTCCAATAATATTGAATTGTGGAGGATATTTTTTACTTCCCGGCAACTTGCTAAACTCAAAAATACCAGCGAATACCGAGTTCGGTGGCCCGGGTGGAATAATACTTAGATCAAAATCGACTTTTGAGAATCCTGAAGTGCTTTTTATTATTTCTAATTCTCCGCCGTCTGTTTTTTCTACGCTTGCAATTTGAGGTGTTTTTGAATTTGGAGAATGGACGCTTAATATTGTAGGGCACTCATATTCAAATGAGATTTTGTCAACATCACCTCTTAATGAAATTCACAGAACCTTCCTTCCCATAATTTGTACATTGTCTGCTAAGATTTTTCCAAACTTGAACCCATAAGGATAGATAAAATCCTTATTTTCATTAAATGAGTATTTTATTTTGTTAAAAAGTGAATCGTTGTATTCAGGTTTTGAATATATGTCTTTTTCTACATCCTTATGAGCTAAGCCTTTGATGCTTTTAAGAAAATAAGTTATCTCTAAATTTGAAAAAGGTAATAAAAGAATTTAATTTTCGTTTTTTTGCCCCAGCTCTTAATCTCTTTATCAGTTAGATTTCTGAGGTTGCATAAAAAGATACCTAGCCTTTTTGCTTTTTTGATTGCTCCTTCTGTAAAACCAGAAGAAGAAACCCCTATCATTGCTTTAGCTTGGAGGCTAATTTTTCTTCCAAATAATTCTTCAATCCACATTGTCCCTTGTGGGGCTTTGCGATCACGACATTCAATATGGGTTATTTCACCATTTCTTTTGATTGCAATATCAATTTGCCGAGGCTGTTTAGGATTGTCAGGATCTCGAATTTTGTCATTCCAAGTAACCTCAGCATGATCTTGAACCAAGACATCATTTATTCTTTTTATTTGTTTCTCAAACTTGTCTGATTTTGTGGTCATAATTTTTATTAGAATCTAACTTATATATTGAATAGAAGTAGCGGTTGTTTTAAATCACCTTACAATTAACAAAACACAATTGTCAACTGCTATAATAAAAAAGAGGGTTATTTAGGATTATAAATATAATAAGTAAGTAAAATATAATTAAAAAGGGCTACGGAATAGAACTAGAGAAGGTGGGTGAATGTTATGCTGTGCGCTGAAAATTCTATATTTGCACCATAATTATACACTTAGTATAGAAACCGCGATAAAAAAGCAAAAAATTATTTCAAGATATTTTCAGATATATTATTCCCCGGTTTTAGAGCATTTACTCAATGCACCATGCTCTATGCAGAATTTATCCTCTCCATGTAAACCTTTTCTTCTCTGAGGCGTCTAAGTTAGTAAAGGGAGCGGAAAGGAGAACAAAATGGAAAATGTACTCAAAAGATCATGTTTAATTGTAAGCCTAATCGTTGGATTGTTTTTTGTCAGTTCAAACAGTGTTTTTGCCCAGGGACAGGAAAATTATGAGAATGACAGCCTGGTGGGACGAATACTGCATATTGAAGGTCAGCTGCTGCGCTATGTGCCTGATGAAGATGACTGGGAGGTGACTGATAAGGATACCCCCTTTGGAGAATATGACGTCCTGTATTCCTCAGATGACGGTAAAGTTGAGATCATCATGCCCAACAATACCCTGGTGCGGATCGGCGGGGATACTCAGGTACAGCTGATCGAACTTAAAAATGAGGTCACGGAAATTGATGTGTCTTCCGGATCTGCACGGCTGTATAACAAAAGTTCTTCTGCAGATATCAAGGCCACCACCCCGTTTGGTGATGTGCTTGTGCCGCCGGAGACCAGTTGTGACCTGTATGTGTATGAGAACCAGGCTGAAGTGATCGCCATTAAGGGATCAGTAGAATTCATGCAGTCCGGCAGTAAAGCCCGCCATGAGGTGATTGCAGGATCATCTTCAATTATTGCCACAGCTCAGCAGATCATTGCTTCTGCAGGTTCTGTTAGTTCTGAATGGGACGCATGGAATCAAGAAAGAGATGTCCTGTGGACACAGCGCATGGCGAGGCGGGGCGAATCGGGAAAGTATTTGCCTGAAAGTTTGCAGGAAGATGCATCTGTTCTTGAAAAAAACGGCCGATGGGAACAGGTCTATTATGAAGGGGCCAATAATTACTTCTGGCGGCCTGCCTATGTGGGTGTGGGCTGGACACCGTTTTCCTCCGGACGATGGATATCCTGGCACGGGGAACAGACCTGGGTTCCCTATGATTCCTTCGGCTATGTGACGCATCATTACGGTAACTGGGTTTATGCAAGTAACCACTGGTACTGGGCGCCTCCGGTCAGCCGGGTCATGGTCAGTGCGGGATATCCCCTTCTTAATATCGGTGTCAGCTGGTATCCGGGCAGAGTTTCATGGTTGTATTCAGGGGCGAGTATCGGCTGGTATCCTCTGGGAATCTATGAGCCTTATTACAGTCATTACTACTGGGGGTCGAGATCACGAGTCAGATATTATAACCATTACTATGACAATGACAGACACCGGAACAAATATCGCAGACATGCCCGGTTTATCGATCATGACCGTTTTTATAGATCCAATAATTACCGTCATGCGGGTTTGCATAAGATGCGGCGCGGGGAAAAATACAGAGGTTCATCCTTTATCCCCAATAAAATAAAGAAACACCGTAAGAACGGGAACCGGCATAGACTGGCATCTGCTAACGACAGGTTTATAAACAAAATATCAAAGATAGATACTCAGCGGAAGAAACGGATAAGACAAAAAAGCTGGAAGAAGTTAACGGATAATCCTTTTAAACGCAATCTCGCAAAAGCAGGGAAATGGAATAACAAAGCATCTAAAACAGTTTTTAAGAATAAAACGAAGAAGGTCTTTAATAATAATAAACTGGTCAAAAAAAGAACTGATTCAGCCAGGAAAAAGTTTTCTAAAGTAAGTCAGAATAATAAAGAAAAACGAAACAGGCTTGTTAATTCAAATACAAAGAAACGTAAAGAGAATTTTAGTAAGGCAAAAAATACCTTTCAGGAAAACTCTAAAAAGAGAACAGACAGGCGCAAAGAAAGTCTTTCAAAGGCCAAAAAATCTTTTGATCGGAACTCAAAGAAAGTAGCCGATAACCGGAAAAAGTTTAGAAACTCAGTTCAAAAATCGGTAAAACAGAATAAAGAGAAGTTTAATAAAAAAAGGCGGAACAAACCGAACAAGAATCTTTTTGCAAAACAGAATCGAACCGATAAACAGTTTTTGTCAAACAGGTCGGACAAGAAGTTTCTATCTAACCGGTCAGAAAAGAAGTTCCTGGCAAATCATTCGAATAAAAATAGAAGCAAAAGCAGGAAGAAAAATTCCGGTTCGATCTTTAAACAGAATAAATCAAAACGTAATTTTGGTAAAGCCTTTGCCCCGTCAAAAAAACAGAATAATAACCGGAAAAGTTTTGTAAAGCAGTTCAGGACGAATAATTCAAGAAGAAATACGAATCGAAATGTATTTAAAAGGCGTTAATATGAAAAAAACTTTCACCGCAGAGGTGCAAGGGAAAACTTTTTTTGATGTTATGGTTTTAACGCCATTTTTTCTCTGTGAACTCTGTGTCTCTAGCGCAGCCCCGCTAAAGCGGGATTTTCGTAAACTACAACGGGCGGTGAATTGAGGTTTATTGGCGGTTCACTTGAAACCTCGACCCCTTGAAACCTTGAACTCTGCAGCTTAGTATAGTATAACCAAAACAGAGGAGGGTTGATTTTAGTCAGGTAAACGGGGACTCCCGAGGAAATTATATGCAGGACCATGATCTGATCGCTAAAGTCCGGGAACTGGACAGGGACGCTTTAGATGAATTGTTCAGCCGATATATGCGGAAGGCTTATGCGATCTCATTTAATTTGTGTTCCGGTGACAGAGAAAAGGCTCAGGATCTGACCCAGGAGGCATTGTTAAAAGCGGTTCGAAATATTGATAATTTCCGGGGAGAAGCATTATTTCCAACCTGGCTGTACCGAATTATTTACAATACGTATCTGGACAGCAGAAAGAAACATAGCAGATGGCTGGATATTTTTTCTCCCTTGAGATGGAAACCGCAAAAAGGTGAAGTGGACAAGGAAATCCTGGAAGAACCGCCGGATACAAATGATAATAAAAATCCCCTGAGTGTGCTGCAGGGAAAACAGCTGGACAATGAACTCCAAAATGCATTAAAGGAACTGCCGGATAAACAGCGGATCGTATTTCAATTTAAGGTGTTTAATGAAATGAGTATTAAAGAGATCGCAAATATTTTAAACAGCGCAGAAGGGACAGTGAAGTCCCATCTGTTTAGAGCTACAAAACATTTACAAAAAACCTTAGGTGATTGGTCAGCATGAAGGAGATCGTAAGATGAACAAATGTTCTGATCATAAAGAAACCCTGCTTCTGGATGTACATGGCGAACTAAACGATGAAGAAAGGGCCTCTTGGGAAAAACATCTAGAAGATTGTAAGGATTGTCAAATCGAGAGAAAAAGGTTACTCACGCTTATTCAGAATGCCAAAGAGACCATTTCTTCATCTGCACTGTCGTCAGAAGAGGAACAGTTCCTGTCCGGTTCGATTCAGCGCAGATTAAGGATTGAGAAACCGGATGCCATGTTTAAAGGGGTAAGCTGGTGGTTGATGCCTGCTATAACTGCCTGCATGATCCTTCTTGTTGCCGGCTGGTTTAGTTTGAAGGATTTTAGAAGCTCTGATAATGTGGCAATTAATGATTCTGAAGAGCAGATCATGGTCAACAATGAAGATCTGCTTGAAAATATGGAGCTTTTACAGGAGATGGAATCTCTTGAAAAACTGGTGAGACTGCTGGATGATTCTCAAGGCGAATCACAAATGAATCAAATGGAGAGTAAGGTTGAATTTGTCCATGCCCGGGTTTAAATTATTTTCTTCATTAAAAAATCGGTTAATCGCAGCTCTGTTTGCTGCAGTTTTGCTGCTGGTATTGTCCTGTCCGGCGTTTGCCGGGTCTGACCATTCAAACCGTAAAGGAAAAACTTATTCTGATAAGCAGGAACAGAAAAAACACATTCGTCTGGCAGGTAATTCTTATAAACAAAAGAAAAATGCACGAAAAAAATATTCATTTCAGGAAAAAAGGCAACTAAAGAAAAAGGCAAAAAAATTTAAATCATTGACGCCTTCAAAACAGAAAGAACTGCGCAGTAAGATGGACCGGTTTAATAAGCTTCCTCAGAAACAGCAGAAGGCTTACAAAAAAAGATTTAACCAAATGCAGAAACTTCCTCCCAACGACCGCAACAATATCCGCAAAAAACTGGATAAGGTAGATCGCCTCTCACCCAAAGAAAGAGAAGAAATCCGTAAGAAGTTTAAGTAAAGCTGTTAATATTTAACAGCTTTGTTCGTTGTATGTGGTCAGTTGTCTGTTGCTAAAAAAGGAAAACAAGAAAAATATCCTAAATCAAGACCTTCACTTGGAACCTTCACTCTGTGGAATGATCGAAGATCAATCCGCAAAAGCGGATTATTCAACAGGGTAAACCCCTCGAAGCCTTGAATCCTTAAACTGCGTGCGTTTTGCACACAGCTTATATCTTTTCCCAAAAAGCCCGCACCACCAGATACGCATCCTTTTTTTAGCTAGGATGTTTCCACAGGTCTAAGAAATATAAACAGGGGTTTAGTGCTGTTGTGGAAAGCGCTGTGTAAACTTATAATGAATCTATAAGAGTGCTAGATAGCCTTTTAATCTCTGGTTCCGGGGATAAAAACAATCAGAAAAATAAATGCTTTATTTTAACAGGGAAATTATTATGGAAAAAACAAAACAGCTGCTTTTAAAATCAAGATATCTTTGTCTTCTTAGTATATTAGCGCTTTCAATCTTTTTTGTCAGTACACCCTGCACAGCTTACCCCCGCCTGGAAAAAGATCTGATAGAAATGAGCTGTGGAGAAAGTGACAATGCCACATACGTACTTATAGCCTATGATACTATACACGGATCAACAGCCGAAGTTGCCGAGTACATCGGTTATGATCTTTGCGAAGAAGGCTTAAAAGCGGATGTACAGCTGGCAGAAAATGTTACGGATATAACCAAATATGATGCAGTTATTATAGGAACCGCTATTTACGAGTTTGCATGGCTGGAAGGGGCTAAAAATTTCCTGAGCCAGAACAAAGAATCCCTTGCGCAACTCCCGACAGCATATTTTATGTTGGGGCTCTCAATGTATTATAACGTTCCAGAACTTCGTGCATTCGCAAAAGAAATGTTTATGGATCCTGTCTTTGTCGACTTCCCTGAAGTCGTGCCCTTAAGCCTCGGACTTTTTGGAGGAGATGTAGATTTTGAAGAAAATGATTACAATCTTTTCGAGTGGTTCATACTAAGGATTATTGGGCTTCCTGCTCTGCTTGGATACGGTAAAGAAGGAGCAGACCGGCGAAACTGGGCAGTCATCCACATCTGGGCACAAGAGTTTGTCGAGAGCATAGAATCTGCCGACAGCTTGTAATCCAGGAAATATCAGACCGCGGATCATTAATATAACGAAATTTTCAAAGGCTGAACGAAACAGGCGCAGGCAAAACAGCCGTGTCGGTCGACATAAGGTTATAGATTGTACTTTTCTCACAACCATAACTTGTATCACTGCCTTTTCAACTTTTCACCGATGATTCCTGCAATGACGTAAATTTAAAATTTAGAAATTTTATGTCCGGTATTGCATCCGCCGTCAAATTGATGGGTATATCTTAATAAGGTGCGTATCTAAAAATATTTAGCACTATATAAACATCTGACCATTTAATATATTCCACATTTTATTCAAAAGAAGAAAAGAAATGAAGAAAACAATAGTTTTTGGAGCAGTGTTACTGTTCTTTACGGTATGTTCATATGCTGAATCAGAGTTTCGTGATGTAGAACTTAAAACAAACGGAAGAATCGAATGTGACATAACGGATCCTTTTTATGCCGGTACCTGTCCGACCGGCACCTTGAAAATTATACCAAAAATGCTCGGCCTTTTGATTGGTGACAGAGAGGCTACCCGAACCTTTTTCATCCTGGCACCGCGGGGAACTAAATTTGATGTTGCTACAGTTGTTAAGTGGGAGTCTGATTCCATAGAGGTCTTGAACAGGCACATTTTTTTCAAGCGGTTGATGATCATGAAAACAAAAATCACAGGGTCGGGCCTTGACAAAGGCGCTTACCGCGTTAGGGTCGGTCAGTGCGAGGGCAAAATTGAATGGGCGGTTGACAATACCCAGCGCTGCATTACCGCAAGCTGCCTGGACGAAATAATCGCATGCCAATCAGATACTGAATGCACTGGATGGCTGGACTGCATGCAGGAATGTGATGACAATGACGATCCGATGCTGTGTCCGACGGTGTGCGGCGCATTTTACCAGTCGTCCGAAGTCAACACCTTCACACAGTGTGCCCTTGACGCCGGTTGCGTCGAGGCCGACTTTTCTTCCCTGCCGTCATGTGAGCTGCCGGAAACGACACCCGTTGCTGTGGGCAATATCGACGGTTTCTGGTGGGTCTCTGCTATCAAGGGTCATGACTATGTGCTTTATGATGACTGTCAGCGATTTATCTTCGAGGCGCTGAATGAAACCGAGATCAGTGCTGAGAATTCAACTCTTGTGACCTACAAGGATGAAACAAGGGTTGTGAAAAATATCGGCAAATATACACGTACCGATAACGGGAACCTGGAGCTCGTCTATGAAAACTGGGCCGGCTACACTGAGCTGTATTATCCTTTCCATGTATCCTCCAATGTGATGATTATGCATGTCTGCTCCATGAGAGAGGACAATATCCCCCATGATTACGGCACGCTCATTCTGACACGCGTCCCCCTGTCATCCCTTGACAGCGTAGAGAGGGCAGAGATGGAAACAGCTCTTGATAATATCTATCAAACCACTCTGGAGGATTTTTACCTGCTCAGAACGTCAGGCTGTCCGAACGATGCAGGAGATATGCTTTAATATTTAACAGCTTTGTTTATTGCTAAAAACGAGATAAGAAAAATATCCTAAATCAAGACCTTCACTGAGGTTTTGTGGCGAATAAGCTTTTGACTTATATTCTTTGCAACGGACAACCAGCCTTGAGCTTTGTCGAAAGGCGCACGACTGACAACTGACAATTTGCTATATTTTTTCCCAAAAGGCCCGCACCACCTGATTGGTTATGCGCTTTTTCTGCACACATATCCCAACAGAGTAGGGCATGAGCTCAGGTGAAATATCAAGAACTTTAACGTTTCGGTTGATAAAGTTCTTTTTTAAAATCAGCTCAGGGACGATACCTAGACCAAAGCCCATGCTCACCATGGCAAGGATCGATTCATTTCCGGCGACCTGTGCATAGATGTTTGGTTTGATCTTCCTTTTTTTAAACCATGAATCTACTCTTTTCCGGGCCATTCCCTGTGCCGTTACAATAATCGGAATCTCTCCCCACGGAATAGTGTTTTTGTCTACCAGACTGTCATATGTCCAGGGGATGGCAGGCGCAACAAATTTGAGATGCATGTCCGTGATCTTTTTAAACAAAAGTTTTTCAGGGAGCTTGTCCGGAAGAGCTGCAACGGCAAAGTCCGAGTCTTCTGATAAAACTTTTTGGATGGCACTGTTACTGTCACCGGTTAAAAGCTTGATGTGAACATCGGGATAGGATTTACGGAATTGAACCAGTATATCCGGCAGTACGCCGTAGCTCGCGGTAATAGTGCAGTACATGCTTATTTCACCGGTAAACACCTCGTTGTTTTTTGACAGGGAATCCTGAAACGACTCCCATTTTGATACGGTTTCTTTTGCGTATTTTTTAAAGTTTATTCCGGTTGTGGTCAGTTTTACGGACCGGTTATCCCGTTCAAAAAGCAGTTCACCCACTGAATGTTCCAGACGTTTGATAGTCCGGCTTAAGGTGGAGGGACTTAGATTGCAGGCCCTGCTGGTTTTTCCGTAATGAAGGGTGTCGGCAAGGTGGAGAAATATTTTTAAAGTGTCGGTGTCCATAATAATTATATTTCAACCTGTGGTTAATAAATAATTGTCAGTTGTGTGTGGTCAGTTGTTCGTTGCAACAAACATAAAATCTAAACACCTTATTACCGCAGAGGACGCGAAGAACTGCGTTTTGTTTTTAGCTTTTAACCCCCTGCTTTTCTCTGCGAACTCTGTGTCTCGCCTGTCCCGAGCTTGTCGCGGGGAGCGCAAGCCCCGATAAACCGGGATTTCCGTAAACTACAACGGGCGGTGAGGTGGTTGTCGCGGCTAATGTTGCAAAAAATGAAACAATATAATGCAAATATATCACTTTACGAATCAAGAATCAATGCTATAATTTGTTCATACGGGCTTGAAAATGTTTTAAGTGTTATAACTAATTAAAGCAGCTATTAGCTGAGGATTCAAGGTTTCGACGGCCCAAGGGGTCAAGTGCTACTGACAACTGACAACAAATAACCGATTGATGATAGACAGTATGTCTTAGGATTAGTCAAAAGGCTGGCGACGGATAATTTCTAATAATATTAGCAGAGGTTCTTATGGCAATGACAATCGTAGAAAAAATAATGGCAAAACATGCAGGACTGGATTCGGTTAAGCCGGGACAGCTTATTGAGGCAAAGGTGGACAAGGTCCTTGCAAACGACATAACCGCACCCATTGCAATTAAGCAGATGCGGGAATCAGGGGTTAAGAATGTATTTGATAAAGACCGTGTAATCCTTGTTCCGGATCATTTTGCACCCAATAAGGATATTGCATCTGCTGAGCAGTGTAAGGTTTTAAGAGAGTTTTCCCGTGAACAGAACCTGACCAATTATTTTGAAGTGGGCAGAATGGGTATCGAGCACGCACTTCTTCCGGAGCAGGGGCTGGTTCTTCCCGGAGAGATTATTATCGGGGCGGACAGTCATACCTGTACCCATGGTGCTTTGGGTGCTTTTGCAACCGGTGTGGGGAGTACGGATGTTTCTGCAGCCATGATCTCAGGTGAGTCCTGGTTTAAAGTGCCTGAAACCATGAAGTTTGTATTTAACGGCAAATTAAATAAATGGGTTTCCGGGAAAGACCTTATTTTATACCTTATCGGTAAGATCGGGGTTGACGGTGCGCTTTATAAGGCCATGGAATTTTCAGGAAGCACCATAGATGAACTGTCCATTGAAGGACGCTTAACTATTGCCAATATGGCAATTGAAGCCGGCGCAAAGTGCGGGATCTTTAATCCGGATCAAAAGACCCTGGATTTTATCAAGTCTACAACGGATACTGATTTTAATGCTTTATACAGTGATCCGGATGCTGAGTATTCTGAAATCATTGAATACAATACCGCTGATATTGAACCCCAGGTGTCTTTTCCCCATTCACCGGCAAATACAAAACCTATCAGCGGTGTGGGAGATGTGGTGATACATCAGGCTGTTATTGGATCCTGTACAAATGGACGGATCGAAGATCTGCGTGTAGCAGCTGAGGTCTTAAAAGGTAAAAAGGTTCACCGGGATGTGCGTCTGATCATTATCCCCGCAACCCAGAAAATATATCTCCAGGCCATGAAAGAAGGATTGATCGAGACTTTTATTGAGTCAGAAGCTGTGGTCAGTACTCCGACCTGCGGACCATGCCTGGGCGGACATATGGGGATCCTGGCAAAAGGTGAGCGCTCAATAGCCACTACGAACAGGAACTTTGTGGGAAGAATGGGACATCCTGAAAGTGAAGTCTATCTTTCTAATCCGGCAATTGCGGCCGCATCGGCAGTGATGGGTAAGATCGGATCGCCGGAGGAAAGGATTCAAGGGTTCAAGTGAACGGTCAGGAACCCTATATAACCGCCCGCTACGCTCGAGACGCAGAGAGCGCAGAGCAAGTTGGGTTAAAAATAAAAAGATTTTCTTCGCGTCCTTTGCGCCTGCGGTGAATAAGAGTTTTTAATTTTATGTTTTTCACAACGAACAACTGACCACATACAACTGACAATTATTTATTAACTATTTATTAGGTTTAATATTATGGAATCAAAAGGAAAAATTTGGAAGTTTGGTAATGATATAAACACGGATGAGATCATACCGGCAAGGTATCTGAATACTTCGGATCCTGATGAACTGGCCAAGCACTGTATGGAAGACGCTGATCCTGAATTTCCGAACAAAGTTCAAAAAGGAGATATCATTGTGGCCGGGTCAAACTTTGGTTGCGGGTCATCACGGGAACACGCGCCCATAGCTTTAAAAGCTGCAGGGGTGGCATGTGTGATCGCCGGAAGTTTTGCCCGAATCTTTTATCGTAATTCATTTAATATGGGTCTTCCGATCCTTGAGTGTGCGGATATCTTTGAAAGTGTTGAAGAAGGAGATGTTATCGAGGTGGCTCTGGATTCAGGCGTGATTACACTGGGAAAAGACGGGAAAACCCTTCAGGCAGATCCGGTCCCGGAATTTATGCAGTCGCTCATCAAAGAGGGCGGGCTGATGAATTATGTGGCAAAGAAGGCGAAGGGTTAACGCTGTCAGTTGTTCGTGGACTGTTGTCCGTTGCAATGTCAAAGGCAACAGCATTTAAAATTATCATGTTTTTCTCCATAGCTCTGCGAGCTCTGTGAGAGAATGTATTTGATTTAAATAATAATAGAAGGAGTAATTACGATGCATAAAATAGCAGTGGTTCCCGGAGACGGGACAGGACCTGAGGTGGTTAATGAAGGATTAAAAGTTCTTGAAGCCGTAGCTCAGAAAAAGAGTTTCAAGTATGAGCTTACCGATTATGATCTGGGCGGTGAACGGTATAAAAAGACCGGAGACCTTCTTCCGGACAGTGTGGTTGAAGAACTGAAGCAGTTTAATGCTATCTATCTGGGGGCCATTGGTCATCCGGATGTGAAACCCGGTATCCTGGAAAAAGGAATACTTCTGAAGATGCGTTTTGACCTTGATCTCTACATCAACCTTCGCCCGGTAAAGCTGTTCAAAGGAGTTGAGTCTCCGATCAGAGATAAGGGGCCGGAAGATATTGATTATGTAGTGGTTCGTGAGAACACTGAAGGTCTTTACACCGGGTCCGGCGGTTTCCTTAAAAAAGGAACCCCTGATGAGGTGGCGATCCAGGAATCGATCAATACCCGAAAAGGGGTTGAGCGCTGTCTGCGGTTTGCCTTTGAGTTCTGTAAGAAAAGAAATAAGGATAATAAACTGACCTTGTGCGGTAAGACCAATGTCCTGACCTATGGGTTTGATCTGTGGCAGCGGGCATATAACGAGGTGGCTGAGGAATATCCCGGTATCCAGCAGGATTATGCTCATGTGGACGCGATCTGCATGTGGATGGTAAAGAATCCGGAATGGTTTGACGTTATCGTAACCGATAATATGTTCGGAGATATCATAACCGACCTTGCAGCCATGACTCAGGGCGGTGTGGGTGTTGCTGCCGGTGGAAATATTAATCCGGAGGGTGTATCCATGTTTGAGCCTATGGGCGGTTCCGCACCAAAATATAGCGGTCAGAACATCATTAACCCGATCGCTTCTATTGCAGCTCTTCAGATGATGCTTTCATTTCTGGGCGAAGATGATTCCGCAGCTTTGGTTGAAAAGGCTATCCAGAAGGTGGTGAGTGAAGACATGAAGAGTATGGCGGCCGGTAAGATGGGAATGTCGACTTCTGAGGTTGGGGATAAGCTTGCAGACTATATCGCGCAAGCCTAATGGCGTCGTAAAAAGCCCAATCTACGGTGTTAAACTGCATCCTTAGTCATTGCGGCGTAAACTGAGTACGCCTCACTCCTTCGGATATTTTTGCCTTGTACACTGCACTTTTAACTTAGTCAAATTTATGAAGAGGAGTCCAGGGTTCAAGTGAAAAAGATGGATATTATTCCGGAATTTATGAAAATAAAAAAGGGCCTTATGGCCCTTTTTTTATTGGTTTTTAATTTATTTTTTTACAATGGACAACACGCAACGGACGATTTACCTTAGGTCATGTTTTTTAATTTTTCAAGCTGATCTACAGTACCCACCGTAACAAAGGTATCTCCTTTGTTAATTATTGTTGTTGATTCCGGCTGAAGATTGAAATCGCCATTTTCGCTGCGGATGGCAAGTATGGTTATATTAGAATGTTGCTTTATGCCTGAGTCAATAAGTGTTTTTGCAATAAAAGAAGAATTATCGGTTACCGGGACTTCCTGCATGTTAAACTGCATACTGTTTCCATTACTGACCATATCCAGAAAATCACTGGCAACCGGTTTGGTTGCCCAGGCCGCCATTCTTTTACCTGAAATAAAAGAGGGGGAGATGACACGGTTTGCACCGGCAATTTTCAGCTTTCTTTCAGTGTCTATTTCACTGGCACGTGCAACAATGAGAAGTTCTTTATTTAATGCCCGGGCAGAAAGCGTAATGTAAACATTGGCAACATCAGAATCTGAGGAGGCAATGAGACCTTTTGCGTTATCTATGCCTGCTTCCAGAAGCTTTTCATCGGACGTTGCATCGCCGATAATATGGAGGATCTTTTGTGATTCATACAGTTCGGTGTGCTCAGGATTGTTGTCTATGATTACGTATTTAATATTTGCGGCATCAAACTCGCAGCCGACCTGGCGTCCGACCCTTCCAAATCCGCAAATAATAAAATGGTCCTTTAAATTCCTGATTGTTTTTTCCATTTTCTTTCTCCTCCTTATTCCAAGGATCTGTCCTTCAACGATTATCTCAATTACCTGACCCGCAACATATATTGCAGCGCCTACACCGGTTACGATTAAAAATATTGTTAAGATCTTTCCATTATCGGAAAGGGGCTGTACCTCCTGGAATCCTACTGTAAACAGGGTGATGACCACCATATAGACAGAGTCCAGCAGAGAATAACCCTCAATTACGCTGTAACCGAAAATACCGATATCGACGATGAACATAAAAATGATAATCGGCGGTAGGAGTTTTTTAAAGGGTTCCACTTTTTAATATTCTAAAGTTAATTCTTGAATTGGTTATCATAATACACAACAATACAAGAAAGTAAAGTCCTATAAAACCTTGTTATTTTAAATTAACTCCGCAGCTTTTAAAAAATTGCGGATGGCGGAAAGCACAGGTTGATAATTACCTCAGGGGGGATGCCGGTTGCAAGCCCCATCTTTACGGCATTGTCCTTAATTGCGATATATTCCAGCCATTTGCCGTTTCTTCTCCGTTTGAGTAAAGTATCTGCCTCCGTAAAAGGCGTGTCCTTTCTCCGTTCGAGGATCTCCAGATATTTTTCGAAAAAAGCGTTGTATGAAGCGATAAAAAGATCGACCTGTTCATTTTTAAGGTGCATGAGTTTGCACCCCACATTTGCGGCAAGGGGTTTTTCCCAATGTGCCATATTGTAATGGTCCGTGAGACCCTCTCTCATTTTATCTTTATCTATCTTAAATTCAGCCGCAATATTATCCATTACCGCTTTCATCTCATCTATGTCTTCTGTAATTTCAACTGCGGGGAAAAGATCAAGGTTCATGTGGTAAGGGCCTTCTCCTGAAAGCGACCATTCCGTATTAAAATGTCCTATGGGGCAGTTGGGGTTTTCCGGAAAGATCTCCATCTGGAATACCATATAATCCTGGGGTTTATCAGATTCAGGCGTAACCACCTGTTTCATTTCAAGGAGGGTAACAGCTGCTTTTTCAATTGCGCCTCCGCGGATCACAGAAACATGGGCATCACCGACTTTAAAGGGGGTGGTGGTCTTCACGCATTTTCCGGAGCCAGATGCTTTGATAAGTTCGTCAATTACCCTGTCTTTGGTTTCATTCACAAAGGATACTATTTTCATTTTGCTTCTCCTGTTTAAATTGTCTGTTGTCCATTGTTAGTCTATAACAGCAAAGTGCATGTCGGTAAGCGTATAGAGTATAAAATTTAAAATAAAAATGAACGTCCAACATCCAACATCGAACTTCCAACGTTGAATAAAAAATCAACCTAAAAGATCGAATGATTATTTTTTGTTTGTCGGGTCATTTTTTTTCATTCATAATTCGATGTTAAACGTTCGGTGTTCGATGTTCATCTACATACTTGTCCACGCCATGCTCTCTGCTCCTTTATCCATATCGGACTTGACCCGGCCATGTGATTGTCCTGCTGTTCAACCCTTAAGTAGTAAAATCATTTGTAGATGATTTGGAATCATCAGTGAAAGTAGCTGAAAACGTAGGGTCTGTCCATGAATATTTTTCAAGAGACGTGTTGTTTTTGATGACTTCCACAAGTCTTAGTCTGTCCGTTCCGGTTATTTTTATTTCAATATTTTTAGAAGTATGTTTGTCAAGCGTTATGGTCTCGCCCATCATGTGATTGTTAATTTTAAAGTCAAGAATGATCTGTTTTCCTGATGCAACGATCCCCAGTTTGTAGTCGCGGGCAAGTGCGTCCCGGATAAAAGCGCCTTTAACAGGTTTGTAAATACAGTCCGGTGCGTCGATGCTTTCAGAATTTCCATGAATTGAACATATCTCAACCAAGGGCATGAACTTCGGGTCGTAATAGTTCCAGTTTGTGGCAATGGGGCCGCCGCCCACATGATGGGGGATGGTTATGGCTTCGTGTCCTTTAAGTGCTTTCCATAATTTGTTCGGCGTGCTGTAAGCCGGATCACGGAAACTCAGCAGAGGAGCAGGCTCTTCTTTAAATATTACGTGCATGTGACCTGTTGTGAAATTTGTGTATTCATATCCGGAGAAAGTTATGAATTTATCGGGTTTATGATGTTTTGCTGTTTTGTTTTTGATGAAGGACCATATCTCCGGATGTTCATCCAGCCGGTCAAAGCCCCATGCATCATGGTCTGTTAATATCGCAGCATCCAGACCGGCTGCGAAACGGGCATAGGCGAAGTAGTCATCCGGCGTTCCGGTTCCATCGCTTAAATTTGAATGGCCGTGGATATCGCCCCAGTAGAGATTTAGCGGAGGCTTCTTTTTGGTGGAGACAACAGGGTTTGATACGGTGTTTATGGCGGTGTCATTATTTTTTGCAGATAAAACAAAGGCGTCCTTTTTTTCTGTGATGCATTGAAAAAGACGACCGATGCCTTCGGTCCGGATCTCAAGGCAGGAAACGCCTTTAGGGAAAGATTTAAGATCAATGGTTCGGCTATAGCTTTTGTCCCAGTTGTCTGCATTATCAAGTGTTGCCGCTGTTACATGAAATGATTTTCCCGGTTCAATATAAGAGGGCACCGTAACATTAAAATGTTTTGCGGAGCGGGACAGTATGTTTATTTTGGGATGTGTCTTTATCGGTGTGAAGAAACCGTCTCCGTCACCGTCGACCTTGATATACAATCTTTCATTTTTTTCCGCGTAAATATCCGAACGTGCTTTTGCAGTAGCAAACTTTTTTTGCGTATCGCCGTAAATCAGAGTGATCTGTTTATTATGATTGAGAGGCTGTTCCTTTAAACGGATCACAACGTAATTGTTCCTGCTGTTTACATCGATTTCCAGTTTCTTTGATCTGTCAGAACATTTTATGCTTACAAATCCGGGTCTTTCCGGATCTCTGTCCTGAGGGGGTGTCCAGCCCCAGAAAGGAGAGATGTGGAAGACAATACCGCCTCCGGTTGAGATACCTTCTTTTGCTGCGGTGTAGGTTATTTTCCAGGTGTGCAGTGTGACTACGCTGACATCATCTGCGTGTGTTATAAAAGCTGTTCCGAGTCCCTCTGTGGGTGACTGGACGGGTGCTCTTTCTTCTTCCGCAGTACATGCAGATGTAATAAATGTTAAAAAAAGAAAAAAGGTGATAGATGTTTTGATCCGTCTGAGTATTGATCTCATATTGACCTTCAACGTGATGCAGGATTAATAGAGCATGGAATGAATTTGGTTTTAGGTCTTTAAGCTGCTATGCGTTTTTGCAGTGATTAACTGTTTTCAACAACGGACAACCCGCCTTAAGCTTAGTCAAAGGCGAACAACAGATCATGGACTTTATTCTTTTCCCTCAAGGTCTGTCGGCCGCTCTTCAAATCACGACAAGGGCGTGATGCTCTTCAATCGTAATCGGTTATCTTATTTTAACCTAAACTGAGCGATTGTCACCCAGCCAAAAAAAATGCCGGGGATTTTCCAA
>CAYLYF010000090.1:0-16829 GCA_964387595.1 uncultured Thermodesulfobacteriota bacterium
AAAACCCCCGGCATTTTTTTTGGCTGGGTGACAATCGCTCAGTTTAGGTATAACAAGTGTCGTTGTTGAGTCAACATATAATTGGTACTGGCTGGTGGACGGACTCATGGAGAAGGGGTATACAGTAAAACTTGGAAACCCTGCAGGTTTCGGGAGATATAGTGGACTGAAACATGAAGACGACAAAACGGATGCATTCTTTTTAACTGAGATGGAAAGTCTTAACATTTTGCCGCAAGGATATATCTATCCAAGTAAGCTACATATGCAATTGATGCTAATTCACCTCCACTTTTCCCAAGATGAAGCATGCAGTTATCGACATCTGGAATGAGTAGTTGTCCAGCAATTGATTTTTTACAATAAATTTTAAACTATTCTATACACACATTATTGCCTTGATAATTCTAAATACTCCAAGTGGAGTTCGGAACTTTTTAATAATTTTTTACCCTGATACACAATAGACTTTATCTTCCTTTGTTGTGTCTGATTTAGATTTTGGTAACGAAAAGTTTCGACCGATAAAAAACGAATAACATCCAAGATGTCCATAGAAATTCTTGGGAGCACATGCATTTCTATCGACCATCCTTTGGGGATATAATGCTCAAAATTATTTCTTAATATTTTCTTTAACCAATCAATTGAGTCTTTCTGACTATCAGAGAGCTTCAGTGGAAAACCCCCGTCGAGAGTTCCCTTCCAATTTTCATCTTGGCACATTGCTAATGCCTCATCAAAAGTTATCCTCACCATTTCAGCAGTTGTCAAAGATCCACGTAAGCGATAATAATACTTACTCGCTCACCCCCAAAAACCCACTTAAAAAATCGAGTTCTTCTTTAAAATTATCTGTTAAAAAACTTTTCTTCTTCAACTCAAGCGGAATTGTCTGTTTAAGCACCTCATAAGCTGTTTTTTCAAAAGCAATTATTCCGGAATCTTCTCCCTGCGCCAGAAAGTCCGGAAGATCAGCCTTCAGTCCAGCAATAATAAGATTACTCAGGACAGACCATGCTTTGCCTGCGTCTTGCCCGTCAAGTTTTAGAACCAAAAGGTTTTTATCAGAACCGTTTGAGCTTAAAGAGACCGGAAACGGTTTGGACTTATCAATAATTTTTGCTTTCAGTTTTTTGATCTCGAAAAAGTCATAACCTTTTAAAAAATGCCCTTTTAAAGACCCCGTCCTCAGCGGAGAATAGGTGTTGCAGGTATAGGGGCTGGTCTGTCTTCCCCGCTTAAAATCTCTTTTTAGAACAGTCAGAGTCTCATGCTGAATTTTTAAAGCAAGCATTTTTAGACCTTTACGGTCTTCCGCCTGCCCGCCAAGATACCCCCTTAAAAACCGGACCCGGTCGGTTAAGCTAACCACCCTTCCCAGCCGGTTCAGTTTTGCCAATAGCCACACAGCCCAGTCCTCCGGAATGTCCGCATCTGTTTTTACCTTTTCAAAATCAATAAAGTACAGCCGGCTTGAACCATTTTCAGGTCTAATCATAAAATTATTAATCGAATAGTCATCTTGGTATATTCTGTTTTGAAATATTTTTCGGGTCAGCTTCCCGAAATCATAAAAAAACTGATTCTTTTCAGAAAAACAGGAAAAATTATTATTAAACAACAGATCTTTTAAATCCTGCGCCCCTTCCAGAAAGGAGATCACAATCAGACTTTCAAAAACCATACCCAGTTTTTTGATCTCTGCAAATAAAAGGGGCTGCGGGGTGGGAATGCCGCTTTCAAGAATAACGTTTGCGGCCATAAATTCGGTTTCCGACCCTGAAGACCGGAAAAAAGATTTTATCCGCTTTGAAAGCTTGGTGTTTTTGTACCGTTTGACCAGACAGGAAGTACCGCAGAAATCAGTTTTAAATATAACCTTAAAAGAAGTCTGTTTAATAAAGCGCTCTTTCCGGTTTTCTGTAAAGAGACCCGTGACCCGCTCAGCCAGTTTCTTGTCAGAATCAGAAGCTGCAATACTTTCGTGCACCAGAACATCCAGACCGCTTAATTTTTTTCGGACATATCCTTTCATAACACTAGCTAAACTCTCTTTTTGATTTTTTGAGTTTTAAACCGGTAAAAAGCACAACAGAATCCCAGTATTTTTTAAGCTCTTTTCTGTTTGCCCGGTTCAGATAAACTTTCAGGAAAAGCAACCTGTCCTGTTTTGATAATAAGGCAGTATCCAAAAAAGAACAGTTCAGTCTCGCGACATCCTTTAATCTCTCCGTTAACGAAAGAGCATCCGATACTTTTATGGCATCCAGATCAATAAACCAGACCTTACCCCCGTCATCGTCTGCAACAAGGATATTGGTTGACTTCAGATCCCTGTGCCGAATACCGCTGTCATGCATCTGTTTTACCTGCATAGCCAGTACTTTTATAAATGCCCGCTTATCCTGTCTTGATAATAATTTAAAAGCGGCATCCATGTAAAGATTTAATGGCTTTGCCTTTAGCACAGCTTCTGTAACAAAATAGCTTTCACAGGTAAAAAGAAAGGATTTTCTTTCAAGAAACAGGATCGGTTCAGGGGTGGGTATCCCCCGTGCTTTTAATGTGTTTGCAGCGATCCATGATCTTTTCCCCTTGGACAATCGAAAGGTATTTTTCACCGCATCAAATATGTTTTTAGCATGATATTTTTTAAGGTAAAATCCTGGTGAACCGGGTAAAGATGAAAACAGAAGACAGGATGCAGACTCGGAATCTTTCAACACGGAAGAAGCGGAATTTGAAAAAAGCGTATCCGGACTTTCCATTCGTTTTAAAATAGCATTGTTAACAGGAAGAGCGGCATATCCTTTTAAATGATTGTTTTTTACCTCTGTAAAATAAGTGTTTTTGCGAAGACAACTTCGGTTGCGTTTTAGCATTTTATTCGTTTTACTTATAATCTTTAAAACAAACAGTTTGTCCAGTATGGATAATTTTCCAGCTGAAAGATAATGCTTTAAAAAACGAAGTTTGTCTGTCCGGGTAATGTTTTCAGATTCGGCAGAATAGTTAAGGGCAGCAAGGTCTTTTACTTTCCAGCGTTCCGGTACTTTTTTTCTTCTATCCACCCGGTGAAGATCAACAATAAAAAGCTCACCTTTATTTCCTTCTTCAATCCCAATAAGAAGATGGCACAGATAAAAATCCCTGTGGTTAAACCCGTTGTCATGCATTTTTTTTGCGAGAAGCGCGGTCTTTTTTATAAGATCTTTTTTTTCTGTAAACTTCTTATCTTTTAAAGAAGAAGCAACAAAATTTTCGAGGGTTACACAACCTTTTATTTCTTCGGTAAGAAGAAATGATTCAGGGCCGGTAATACGACAGGGTCTTTTCCCCGCTGCCACAGGCACCATGGTGGGAAGACCCGCCTTATGAAAGGCAATGATATTATCAAATTCATCAAAAGCCGTTTTATTTGAAGAAAACCTTATCCGCTCTTTAAAATATTTGCCGAAAGAAATAGGGGTATGCCTTTTTATAAAAGCAGTAACTGTTTTATCTTTTTCTTTAAAATAAAAGGTTCCGGTTCTCCGCTGGGGGATTGCGCGTTTTACGGTTTTAATTTCAGTGATTGACATGACCCGGTCAAAGTCAAGCAGTCTGTTTTCTTTTAAAGTCTGTTCATGTTCTAAATTGTAGATGATGTTATCCGGAGAAATTTCAGTTCTGATCTGCTTGGGTTCCGGCATCAGGAAATCCCCTTTTCCTTCAGAATCTCCAGGTAGATCTTGATGGTTTCATTAATATTTTTCTCCACCGGATTTTCTTTTGCAGAAGCAAGCGCCTTTTCACTCATTTCTTTTAAGCCTGAAGCGTTGTTTTCTAAAATTGCGGCTACGGCCGTTACCATCTCATCGATCTGCCAAGGTGAATCCACCACAATTCCCGAAACCCGGTCCTCTATTATTTCAGACGCCCCGTTAAGCCTTGTGGTTATCACCGGCAGCCCGCATGCCATTGCTTCCAGACAAACGTTGGAAAAAGGATCATAAAAGGTGGGAAGGATAAACAGGTCTGATGCACAGTACAGGGCCTCTATTTTTTCAGCATGGCCCATGTACATAATATTATTTTCATAACCATATTTTTTGACCAGCCTTTGGTAAGGACCGGACCTCCCCCGTCCGGCAACAATAAGCTTTACCTTAAGCCCTTTTTTTATCAGGTTGGCTGTGCACTGCATGGCAAACTGAAGGCCCTTGCGCTTAAAATCATTTCCCGCGAAAAGAAGAACAGTCTCGCTTTTTTTGATCCCCAGGTTTTCCCGGATACCGCTTCTTGAACCCGCTCTAGCCTCCGGATTGAACTTCTCAAGATCAACACCATTGTGAACCACCCTTATTTTTTCATCCGGCACCTGATAATAATGAGCCACATGTGCTTTTGACATATGAGAGTTTGTTATAATCCGTTTATAATTTCCCGGTTTAAATATGTTCTTCTCAATATAAAGCAGGGCCAGATGACGCGGGTTCAAATATTTCAATACTCTTTTTACCGGATTCAAAGCGAAGGTCTTCAGCCAGTGAATGTGCAGAGGATCGCCGACCCGGTAAACGTCCTGTGGAAATATCTGTGCCAGTCCGTTAACAACATCAAAACTGTTTTCGGCAATCAATTTTGCACTGTTTTTGTTAAATGAAAGGTTCTTAAGAGGAGAATAGGCCTTAATATAGGGGACCTTGTGAATTTTTATATTTTTATTTTCCTTCAGATCGCACGACCTGCAAAAAAGATGCGCCTCATGCCCGAGAGCGTCAAGACCTTTTGCAAGATTAACCGCGTAGCGTTCCGCGCCGCCGTGCAGTGCATTAAATTCTTTTCTGACCAGTGCGATCTTCAATTATCCGCCCCCTTAAGCCCCACATGGTCGGGGCACAGACAAAGATGCCACCAGAGTATTCTTGCATAGACCACGGTTTTTCCCCTGAAACGCCGTTTAAGTCCCAGAGTCACAATAAGACCTGCAAAAGTCAACAACAGGTTAATAAAAAGCTTTATAAATCGGAAAACACGAAGAGACAAATAAGACAATCCGGACCTGTTTTTTTTGAAATATTTATACAATGACCGGTAATACTCTATCCATGACAGAGACGGCCTGATCTTTTTGCTCTGACCCTGAAGATGGGTTATTTCTATTTCAGGCTGGTGAAATATTTTCCAGCCGGCCTTTCTCATACGGAAACACCAGTCTGTTTCCTCAAGAAAAAAGAAATAGTCTTCATCAAACATGCCCACCTCTTTTATGGCCTCAGCCCTGATGGAAATACAGGCACCGATAAGAGAATCCACCTCAAAGGGCAAGTCTTTTTTTGTATTTTTCCCCGCAAATTTATTGGGAAAAAGTAACCGTAAAATACTTTTATTTAAAAGTTCTGTTGTCAGGGCCGGAAAATTATCATAGCTGTTCTGATGTTTACCGTCCCCGCCGATCATACGCGGTCCTGTCATGGCCGCATCACGGTTATTGTCAAGAAAGGTAACCATGCCGCCTATGGTTTTTTCATTAAGGACCGTATCGCTGTTTAAAAGGATAACATATCTTCCTTTTGCCAGTTTAATGGCCTGATTGTTTGCATGGGCAAACCCCATGTTTTCATTGTTTCTGATCAGTTTAACGGAACCGCCAAAAAGCTTTTCCACCGCATCAGCACTTCCGTCACTTGAATGGTTATCCACCACAAAGGTCTCGTAAACATATCCCGCAACTGTTTTCTCAATGGACTCAAGACAATCCATTAAAAGGCTGCGGGTATTCCAGTTTACAATAACAAAAGATATATCCAATTTTAATTCCTGTTTTTTTTAAATATTTAAAGTATTTTGACGTTTTAAGTACTCTAGGTACTTTTCAGGCTATCTCAAAAGAAAAACTTAAGCAATGTCCCTGTCTGATAAAACTTCTTCGTCAGGGAACGATCATATCAACAGAAGATTTAACCTCTACTGTAATTTTCTTTTCAGTTCCGGAAAGGCCTGAAATAATTTCACCGTCTATCTGGCAAAAAGTTGTTTTGGGAAGCGATACCTCAACTCTGTCCGTCTGGATCTGATCTATCTCCGGACATATGATGTTTACCGGTTTTTTAGTAAAACGGGCCAAATGAAGGAGTGCCCACTCTTTGATATTTTTAATCACCGTAACTTCAAAAAAGCCGTCATCTGTTTGTGTCAGGGAAGAGAGACTCGTCCCTCCCCCGTAAGACGTTATATTCGATATTAATATTGCCCGTATTTCCGAATTAAAATCAAGCTGTATCTCTTTGTTTTTACGTGTTTTACAGAAAAGCTTAGCTCCGGCAGCTATTTTGTAGTTCAGACTTTTAAGACCGGCAAAAGCATATACGCCCTTACCCATAGAACCTGAAAAAAGATAACGGTTCGCCGGATTCATCCTTAAACCATTAAAATCATTTAATATCCTGGCATCATTTCCAAGCCCTAAATAGTTTATACAGACATATCTGTTGTTTATTTCAAGAGTATCTACTTTTTTTGTGTTTCCGCTTAAAATAATCTTTATTCGGTTTTCCAGCGATCTGTCCTCAATATCAAGAAATCCCAGAGACCGGGCCAGGTCATTTCCGGTACCCATTGGAATAAGCCCGACCTTATGTTTCCGATTAAGGCTTACCATTGCATGAATAATATTTGATATCGTACCATCTCCGCCTGCGGCAACCAGGATTTCAAAGTCCGGAGAAAGACATGACATCTGAGCCAGCATATTCGGCTCTGTTAAAACAATATCATACTGATTTTGTGGAAGGTAACGGCTAAGGATCGAGGGCAGTTTCTCCTGTATCTTTTGCCCCTCTGTTTTTCCGGATATCGGGTTTATTAAAAAGAGCAGTTTCTTCATAAAAAAAAGATATCCTGATAATGATTACCAAGAAACAGTAAAGTCTTAACTATATATACTAAAGTTAGAGAGAAGTAAAAACAAAATTTAAGCTAAACCTGTTGATATTTAATGATTTTCTTGATAAAAGGTTTGGGTAAAAGTAATAAACCGGACCGTTTAAGAATGCTGATGAAACCAAACAAAATTCTGCTAATAAGGCTTAGCGCAATAGGTGATGTGTTAAGAACGCTTCCGGCCTTTCATATTCTTAAAAAGAACTTTCCAGAAGCAGAAATTGCCTGGGTAGTTGAAGAAGAGGCAAAGGACATTCTTGAAGCCCATCCCGGAATAGACGAAGTCATCATTTTCCCAAAAAAAGAACTGACCGCAAAGCTTAAATCCCGAAAAACCTTTTTTAAGGGACTAAAACAATTTTTTCTGTTTATGAAAGAAATAAGAAAAAAGAAATTTGAAGTGGTCATAGATTTTCATGGGCTTTTCAAAAGCGGCATTATTAGTTTTTTAAGCGGCGCAAAAGACCGTGTGGGGTTTACAAAACCCTTTACAAAAGAGCTGAACTTTCTGTTTAACAACCGCCGATTCTCCCCCGGTTCAGAAAAGCTAAACCGTGTTGACCGCAACATCACCCTGCTTGAAAAACTGGGGCTCAATATCAAGCAGGGACCGCCGGAGATCCATGTACCGAAAAATGACAGCGAATTGATCCAAAACTTCTTAAAACAGAACAGAGTTGAACCGCAGCGACCGCTTATTGCGATACATCCCAGCACCAGCCCTTCAACACCCTATAAACGCTGGGATGCATACCGTTATGCGGTTGTTGCTGATAAAGTCATTGAAGACAGTGCCGCACAGATCATTTTTACCTGGGCCAATGAAGAGATCGAGATGGTAAAGGAGATAACGGGGCTTATGAAATACCGTGCGATCATAGCGCCTGAAACAGAAAACCTTTGTCAGCTTGCAGAGATATTTAAGCGCAGCGACCTTTATCTCGGCAGCGATACCGGACCGATGCATCTGGCCGCTTTTGTAAAAACCCCGGTGGTGGCAATATTCGGGCCCACAGACCATGTGGTTAATGAACCCTATAAACACACCCCTCACATTGTTATCCGAAAGGAGATTGAGTGCGCGCCCTGCAGGAAAAGGAACTGCCCCACAAGGGCGTGCATGAAAGGGGTGAAAGAAAACGACGTGATCCGTGCGGTTAATATCATGCTTGATTCCTTTAAGAATAAAAGAAACAAAAAAATAAAATCCGGATCCTTAAGCGGCCCCATACAGGATTGACATTTTTCACAAACAGACACAAACGGGGCCTGCCAAAACCAGCGTATCCCGCATTTTGAAAGAACCTCTTTAATTTAATCATGACAACACTTTCTGAACATAAAAACATTAAAAAGATACTTATTGTCAGCACAAGCTGGTTAGGTGATGCCATCATTACAATTCCCACTATTCACGGCATAAGAAACCTTTACCCAGATGCCCGCATTTCAATACTGGCAAAAAATACGATCGCGGATATTTTCAGAACAGTTGATATCCTGGATGAGGTTATTTATTTCCAAAAAGAAAAAGGCTTAAAAAAAGCCTTAGGGGTTTTTAAAATAGCCTCCGCACTTAAGAAAAAAAAGTTTGACCTGGCCTTTATCTTCCCAAGGTCACTGGGTTCCGCGCTCATGTGTTTTTTGGCCGGCATCCCTGAAAGAATCGGCTTTGCCTCGAACGCAAGAGACCTTTTTCTCACTGAATCCGTTCAAAGAGACACTGAAATCCTTTCAAAGCATCAGGTCCATTACTATAAAAAGCTGCTTTTAAGCAAAGGAGTCTCTGACTTTCCTGAGCTTCCCTGCATTAAGACCCCGAAGAGAGAGACTAAATGGGCACAGAAATTCATTCTTGCACTCAAAAATCCGGAAAAACCTTTCCTGGTGGGGATTAACCCCGGCTCAACATACGGAGAAGCTAAACAGTGGCTGCCGGAAAGGTTTGAGGAACTCGCAAAAAGACTGGTTAAGAATAACGGCTGTGATATAATTATTTTTGGTGACGCAAATTCAACCCCGCTTGCAGAAAAAATAAACAGGGGCATTGAAAACAAAGCGATAGATGTTACCGGAAAAACAAACATACTCCAGCTGACCGGGCTTCTTAAAGAATGTGATCTGCTGGTTACAAATGATACAGGACCGATGCATCTTGCGTGTGCGGTTAAGACACAGGTCGTCGCTGTTTACGGTTCCACAAATCAGATCACGACATCGCCACTGGGACCTGATGCGGTAATGATAAAAACAAACATGCCGTGCAGTCCGTGCATGAAAAGGGTTTGTCCTGAGGGGCACCACCTGTGCATGAAAAATATTTCAGTTGATGAAATACAGGAAGCTGTCCTTCAAAAACTGAGCGCCTTAAAAAAGCAATGATCCGCATCAAAAGACATGGAAATATTGTAATTAACTCTTAAAACAACAAAATGAATACTCCGAAACTATCTATTACAATCATCACCTTTAATGAGGAAAGCAATATTAGAGACTGCCTGGAGAGCATCCAGTGGGCGGATGAGATAATAGTCGTTGATTCTAACAGTACAGATCACACCGTTTCAATCTGCCGTGAATATACCGATCAAATTATTCTTCAAGACTGGGCGGGATTCTTAAAACAGAAACAGTTCGCCCAGGAACAGGCAAAGGGAGAATGGATATTAAACCTTGATGCGGACGAACGTCTTTCTCCTGAAGCAACAGATGAAATAAAAAAAGAGATCATAAACGGAACCCCGGATGCAGATGGATTTGTTTTTCCACGCCAGTCATATTATCTGGGGCGCTGGATAAAGCACGGGGGATGGTATCCTGATGCAAAGCTCAGGCTCATCCGTAAAGAAAGCGGCAGGTGGGGCGGTGAAAGTCTCCATGAAAAGCTTGTTTGCAACGGCAGGGTTAAACGCCTAAGCGGCAGAATCCTGCATCATGTTTATCGTGATATTGCCCATCAGCTTGAAACGGTTGATTCTTTTTCCCGTATCTCAGCAGATATCTGGATGGAAAAAGGTAAAAGCTTTAACCTGTTCCTTCTTTTGGCAAAACCACCGGTTAGTTTTATAACCACCTTTTTCTGGAAAGGCGGAATTCTTGACGGAATACCGGGCTTTATTATTTCAGCAATAACCTCATATTATGTCTTTCTGAAATACGCAAAACTTTGGGAACTGCGGAGAAGTCAGCAACCGCCCGCATAGCGGGCACCCTTTGCGCTCTCTTCACCTTCTTATAACCGGCTTAGAAATCTGCAAAGAGGTCTGATCAAATCAGCCATGTTAAGAGATATAAAAAAAAATAATATTAGATGGACAGTCAGGGACGGTCTGGATGAAGATATTCTTGAAAATATTTATCCCAGGCTAAAAGCCTTTGCGGACTATCCTGAATTTTCGATTGTAAAAGATAATAATGTCCGTACCGTTCTTTTTTTAAAACCGGAAGATAATGCCTCGAACCGGATATTTGTAAAGCTTTACAAGAAAGGCGGTCCCGGAGTAAAAGCAAAACATATTGCAATACCCTCAAAAGCGTATTCAGAATGGAAGGGACTGAACTATTTTGTTAAAAAAGGGCTCCCCTGCCCCAGCCCCCTTGCTTTTTCAGAAAAAAAACGTTTTGGCCTGCTCGAAGACAGCTGCCTTTTGATAGAGGCTATTCCTTCTTCTTTTCCGCTTAATGAATATCTTGAAAATAACATTTTAGAACCCGGCATAAAAAATGATCTTATTATTTCTATTGCCCGCTTAATAAAAAACCTTCACAATTATAATATATTTTACAGAGACCTTCATGCGGGAAACATTCTGATCCGAGAAAATCAGGGGGCTGCGTTCGAACTTTTTTTTATTGACCTCCATAAGGCCGCATTTCCCAAGAAGATCTCAACCTGGATGAAAATAAAGGATATTGCCCAGTTTTTAAACTCCCTTTTATTCTCAAAAGAAAACCGGTTTCTTTTTTTAAAGGAGTATCTTGGAAACAGCAACGAAAGCTTAAAACTTTTTTCACAAAAAGTTGCCATAAAACAAAACAAGCTGAAAAACATAAGGGTTAAAAGCAGAAGCAAACGGTGTGTTAAAAAAAGTTCTGTTTTTGAAATTATGAAAAACAGCAAAGAGACCTATTATGGAAGAAAAGACTTCGGCAAAAAAGAGACCGGAACGGTTTTGGCTCTTCATGCTCTAAACAAAAAAAATAAAAACGGTACCGTCCTTAAAAATTCGGAAAAATCGGTTATTACTATAGTTGAAAGAGAAGGAAAAGACCCCCTGTGCGTCAAGGAAAACAATTTCATCAATATTTTTTATGCTTTAAAAAATATGTTCAGAAAATCAAGGTCCCTGAAAAGCTGGATAGCGGCAAACGGCCTGATGGTCAGAGGGTTAGATACGCCCCTCCCCCGGGCTGTTGTTGACAAAAAATTCGGGCCTTTTGTGATTAAAAGCTATATTATTTCCAGCTTTATGAAAGAAGCAAAAGAGCTGAATGATTATATCGATATTTTTAAAAATCCTGAGCAGCTAAAAAACAAATCAGCATTTATAAAAGCATGTGCAATGATTTTTAAAAAGCTTCATGACCGGGAGATATATCATGCTGATCTAAAATCCAACAATATTCTGGTAACCGCAGGCAAAAGCAAAAGCTGGAAATTCTACTTTGTTGATCTTGACAGAGTTCTTTTCAGTACAAAAATCAGTTTTTATCAGCGCGCCAATAATCTTGCTCAGCTGAACGCTTCAATATCAAAATTAATGACAGTAAAAGACCGCTTGAAATTTTTCTACTTTTACGCTAAAGATACTCAACTCTATCAACACAGAAAAAAATATTACCAAAGGATCCTGAAGATAAGCAGAACAAAAATAACAGGGATATATGACATCAGTTTTAAATGACACCGGTATATCGCCGAAACTTTTTTTAAGAAGATAGTTTTTATGAAAATCCTCCATATTTTCAGCAACTGGAAATGGACCGGCCCTGCAGAGCATGCCCTGAATATGGCAATTGCCCATACAAAGTCGGGACATGATGTAACTTTTGCATGTGCCCCCCCCCCGCCGGACGACAGGGAAAATTCAATTGTTGCGGCAGCAGAACGGTCCGGGATATCGCCTGTTACAAAATTTAAGCTTAACAAGCATTTTAACCTGACAGATAATATTAATGATATAAAGGCATTAAGGCTGTTTTTAAAGGAAGAACAATTTGATGTTGTGCATACTCATCTTCCAAATGATCATTTTTTGTGCGGAATGGCCCTTCTTTTCACTTTTATTAAAACTGTTCTGATAAGGACATGTTACGACGGGGACAAAATACCCGGCGGCTTCAAAACACGGCTACTTCTTACCCTGATGACTGACGGTCTAATCACTATTTCAGACCTGACAAAAAAACACATTATAAAAGGCCGATATCTTTCAGAAAAAAAGATATGGAAAGTCGACGTTCCTGTTGATCTAAAAAGATTTGACTCTGAAAAAGTCAAGAACAACAGAAATAAATATAGTCTCCTGAAAGAAGCTATGGTGGGAGGAATCGTTGCCAGAGTTCAAAGGCACCGGCGCTTTGAGGTCCTGCTTGAAGCAATACAGATAGTTTCAAACCAGTTCCCGGGTTTTAAGTTCATGATCGTTGGCAGAGGAACACATATTGAAGAAATTGCGATCAAGCCTTCCCAGGAAATGGGGATAAGAACAAATCTTATTTTTACGGGTTATAAAAGAGAAGATTTTTGTGGAACGCTTTCATGCCTGAACTTTAAAATATTTCTTGTTCCTGGAAGTGATGGTTCCTGCAGAGCCGTAAGAGAGGCAATGGCCCTGGGTATTCCGGTGATTGCGGCTAAGCGGGGAATACTTCAGGAACTGATAGAAAGCGGAACCGATGGGCTAGTCATAGACGACACACCTGAAAATCTTGCAAAGGCAATAATGCTTCTGGTTGATAATCCTGAATTCTGTCAAAAACTGGGTGAAAATGCCCGGACAAAGGCCCTTGTTCTTTTTGATCTTGATAAACAGGCCGCAAAAGTTGAAAAGATATATGAGCAGGTGCTTTCCAGCCGTGCTTTGAAAAATCAGAACTAAACGGCTACCTGCAAACCGGTAGATTCAGTATCCCTCTGAAATAAGATAAAGGAAAAATAAAAACATAAAAAATCTTTCGCTTTAATATGAGATGCATCAATAATCTTTCTTCGCCTGTCACAGATACCTCTCTGCAGGGAAGGCAAAGGGTTGATTCCCGGTTGGAATGCTGTGCTACCCCCCCCCCGAGGAAAACAATAAAATATAGCTTTAATAACAAGTTCCGATATATAGTATCAGGCATAAGACGCAACAGATATGTCACAGATGTAAAAAGAACAAAAAAGTCCCTTTAAAAAACATACGGTGTAAGATCTCTAGTTTACTTGACTTTGTTATTATTGTTGGCTAACCTCTTACATGTATTAGATAATCAAAAGCTTTAAACTATAGTTAAAATTAATTTAACAGACGGAAAAGATAATGCCGCTTACGGGTGATATCGAAACAGTATATCTTTTCAGATACTTCAGCTCCTATGTAATGATAAAAAAACAGGAATCTTAAGGATTTGGAGAGGCGTTAATAAAGTAAAAATATATCTGAATCAGGGCACGATTGTTTATGCCACGGGTTCCCAAAAAAAGTTTCGTCTGGGGTATCTGCTGAGAAGTTCCGGTATCGTATCCGCTGAACATATCCACAACTGTCTAAAACTGGCAAAAGAAAGGAAACAGGCTCTGGGTACAGTTATGCTTGAAGAGGGTCTGGTGACACAGGAAAAACTTAAAGACTTTATGCATAAAAAGGTACCGGAAACGCTTTACGATCTTTTTATGTGGAAAAAAAGAAACTTTGAGTTTAATAAAGCCAACCTTAAGCTCACAGGACAGACAATAACCGAACTGAATACCATGGGACTTATTCTTGAAGCTTCAAGACGGGTAGATGAACAGGCAGCTCTGGAAGAGGAAAGCACAGAAGAAGAAAAAGCATTAGATGTTTTTGATGAAGAATCAATAGAGCTTACCTCCATAGGCGTCCCAAGCATCTCTCCTTCAGACAGCGATAAAGACGATTAAATCTCCGGTTCAGACATACTCTATAATTGAGTTTTGAACTGTTTTTTTATTATGAGACAGACTTCTTAATAGTTCATATTTCAATCTGACAGGAATTAAAATGCTTAAAAGTATAGTAACCGACTTTAATGATTTTGCAGCACGGACCGGTTTTTATCTCTATTTTTTAATTTTCCTTGCAGTGTTTATTTTATTTTTTGCAGTCACCCCGGTCGTAGGCGGAGGCATTAATTCCGGCTTAGGTGCTCATGTCTGCGGGTACTCGGTCCTTTCTTTTTCTGCGCTTCTACTGTTCAGGACAAAAGATATCAACAGAATATTTTTAAAGGCCGCTCTTTTTGCAGGAGGATATGGCCTCTTGATCGAAACAATACAGCTTCTTGTTCCTTTTCGACTTTTTGAGATCTCAGATATCATTATTAATTTTTCAGCTTCTGTTGTCGGCATTGTACCGGGTTATTTTCTCGTTAAACATAAATGGATATAAAAAAACATCGACGACTTTACAGGAAGTCATCAAGGTTCTTTTAAATAGCTAAGCTGGATTTTTTACGACACCATTAACCTTATAACCCATACAAAGGGGTAAAGCTATGAAACCTGATGTATATGCTTTTGGCAGCGCATTAATGGATATACAAATCCCAGTCAAAGATTCACTTTTTGAAGATTTAGGTGTTGAAAAGGGGGGCATGTTCCTCACAGAGCGTGAGCAGCAGAGTAATATAATAAAAAAACTTCTTGGCAATGATATTGCTGGACTCGAAAAAGCCGGGGACGACCTGAAGACTGCAGCCGGGGGAAGTGCCGCAAATACTGTTTACGGCATTTCACAGCTTGGGGGATCTACCGGCCTTTGCGGAAAAGTTGCAGCTGATCGTTTTGGTGACCTCTATATTAAACAAATGAAAGACGGCGGAGTCGCTTTTAATGAAAAGCAGGTCGATGGAATGACGGGGACATGCATTGTTCTTATTTCCCCTGATGCTCAGAGAACCATGCTTACCTGTCTGGGAGTTTCAAGTGAGATATCATATAATGATATTGATGAAGATATTTTAAAACAGAGCCAATATGTTTATCTGGAAGGATATCTTTTTGACAGTGAACTGGCAACTCAAACAATTATGCAGGTCGTTGACACTGCAAAAAAAAATGGCGTAAAAATTGCGATTACAGCATCCGACCCCTTTTGTGTTGAAAGACATAAGGACATTTTTTTAAAACTGATAAAAGAGGATGCGGACCTTTTATTTGCAAATGCTGTTGAAGCAATGGCCTTAACAGATACCGAAAGCACAGATGAAGCAGTAAAATCACTTTATGGAATGTGTAAAAATATCGCAATAACAGACGGAGAAAAGGGTTCCACCCTGAGTTTTAACGGTCAGGCCGCAAAGATAGAACCTTTAATAGTAACAGCACTTGATACAACAGGTGCGGGAGATTCATATGCCGCAGGACTTCTCTACGGTATTACCCATGACTACCCTCTTGAATCAAGCGGAAAAATTGCAAGTTTCTTTGCCTCACGGGTCGTATCCCAGATCGGGCCAAGATATACGGGAAACATACAGTCAGAAATGAAAAGCTTAAAACTGTAACTGCGGCGAATAGTTAATAGTGAAGAACCCATAACAAAGAAAGCTTAACACTTTAAGTGTAAAAGTCTGAACTGGATGCGACAGTTTTGGAGATGTGGTCGGAATTCTATCTGACACCGGGGTAACATAAGATGTAGAACTGAATTACCAATAATCTTTCAAACACTTAAGTTTCAGTTACTTTAATCATGTTATTTTTTACCATTATTATTTAACTCCCAAAGCTTGGCAAACTTGAAAAAAACGTAAAAGGACGTTATCACTGCGATGAGAAAACCCGGCATACCATCCAGGAAACCCCGCTTGTAAAAATACGTTTCAAAAAACTTGATGGGGGGTCTGAAAAACAATTGAAACAGGTTGGACTTCTTGCCTTTTTTGTTCCACTGCTCTACAGTAATCTGCGAAAATGAGTTAACAGTTTTGAGCTGATGGGAAATTTCCGTATAAACGTAATGTAGTATTTCCCCTTGTAGGAATTCAGCCTTACCATTTAGTATAAGTTTGTCATGGGGATCTTCCCCTCCCCATCGCGCGAATCCTTTACGGACAAGTCTGAGTTTATAGTCAGGATACCAACCACCATGGTTTATCCATCGCCCCAGATAGAACGAGTGACGGGGAAATATAAATCCATTTACTGACGGTGATCCAAGGAGAATCTTGCTTTTTATTTCCACTGATGCCTCAGGTGAAATCCTTTCATCAGCGTCAAGCAACATGATCCACTCACCGCAGGCTTGTTCCAGTGCAAACTGTTTCTGTGCTACATAGCCTAGCCATTTTTGCTGGATAACCTTACCTGTGTATTCCCGGCAGATTTCGACGGTCTTGTCGTTACTGAAAGAATCAACCACGATAATTTCATCCATCCCTTTTACGCTCTCAAGACACTGCCGAATATTTTTCTCTTCGTTGAATGTAATAATGACTACGGATAACTTCGGACTGCCCTTTTTATTTATTTTTTCTACATTTTTTCGATCTAAACTCATATAACATTCCAGAAAACATTGTTCGTATTGATATAAAATTTATGTAAATAATTAAAAATATTGCTAAAAAATAATTGTTATAAACATTAGCAAGTCTATATGAACACTGGTAAGGATTAAGTTAGCCGAGAAAAACACAAAATGTTTCAATCTCCTTAAAGTCTGAAGTATACTCGTGAC
>CAYLYF010000091.1:0-16606 GCA_964387595.1 uncultured Thermodesulfobacteriota bacterium
CTATGTAATATATACCTTAATATAATGTAAATGCAATTAATATTTTGGATAATATTGTAATATGCACAAGACGTGCGAAAGGTTATGAAACATATGATAACATTATAATTACAACAAGGACCTAAGATATTATTTTCGTAATCATGTATTCAGTAGCCTTATTGTTATGATTTTTGCAATTTAAGCTGTAATTTGTTAATATTTAAAATCAAAAAATACAGGTTAATTATTTTACGGGTTAATTCAAGGTTAAATGACCAGGAAAAGAGTTATGGAAAATACCAAAAAAAACGGATTTGACGCTGCCTATGAGGAAGCTTTTAATCTTGCCTGCCGCGAGTTAATGAATAAAGATATTTACCAGTGCTGTAAGGATGCCGGGGCTGATATTAGCACTCGTTTGGATGCCCGGTTTTTAGTTTCTGTTAAATTTATGGAAAAAATCGTAACCATTGAAATGCCTGAATTTAAATTTACAGTTAAGGGGTCTTACACCGTTGATATCTGGGAAAAAATACTGATACTTCATTACCTGACTAACGCAAACGCTTATCCTTTAACTGATTCTCTTATTACCTATCGTCAGATTAAATCCGGCTCTGTATACTATCCCACTTTTGAAAAAAGAAGTATCATCCCTTTTACAAATTTTTTTGCAGAAAATCCGGATTCACTTCTTAATGTTGCAGGGCATCTTAATGGTGAAAAATATGATTCCGGCGATATTGGAATTAAGTTGATGGCTTTTCCCTTTGTACCGCTTTATTTTGTTTTCTGGAAAGGTGATGATGAATTCCCAGCTTCCGGAAATATCCTTTTTGATTCAACCATAGAAAAAAAACTCTCGGCAGAAGATGTGGCGGTTTTGTGTCAGCAGATTGTTTTTAAATTGATACATATATCAAAAAAAGATAATTCAAACAGTTAATTGTGTTTATGATATTATCACTGGATTACAAATTATTATAAGGATATCCGGGTAGGTTTTTTGTTAAACATGTTATTAAAAATCTGTTAAAATACAACATATTGTGGTATTTTAATTTAGTTATACAGGTGCTTGATAATAAAAATTATTAGAGAAAGATACGAAATGGAAAAAAACTTAGAAAACATTGTAAATATGGTCTATCCGGGAAGAGTGATTATCATTGGAAAAACTCCTGCTGGTGATGATGTGGTCATGTACGCAATAACCGGTAGAAGTCCTTCCAGTCAGGCTCGAAAACTTGAGATCAATGAAGCGGACAAAAAGATATTTGTAAAACCGACAGATGAGGAAACTTTGAAGACGGGTAATCCTGATCTTCTAGTTTACCCGGCAATTATCTGTAAAAACGGTATCGCCGTCAGTAACGGCAAGCAGACCGAAGATGTTTTTAATTGTCTTGAGACCGGCAAAAATCCAGCCCAGGTTCTTATTGACAGTCTTGAAAAATGGGAATATGAACCGGATGATCCAAACTTTACGCCAAGAATAAGCGGATGTATCACTGATGGTGCAGCCTTAAGCGTTTTAAAGCGTGCAGACGACGGATCCGTTATCCGCAATACCTTTAAGATCCCGATGATTTCCGGTAAGGGAAAAATGATCTCGACCTATACCGGTGTTAATCAGAATCCCCTTCCCTCCTTTGCCGGAGAACCTCAGGATGTGGACATTTCATGGACATCACCTGAAGAAGCAGTAAGTGCTTTTTATGAAGCACTTGGACCTGCTGATGGAGAACCTGATTTCAGGGTAACCGCAGCTGTTGCTTTTTTAGACGCTGCAGGAACAATTACAATGAAAGTTAAGAATAGAAACGCATAATCATAAGGAGCTAATACCATGCCAACAGATGTTTCCTCTTTTAAGGATGTATATAAAACCGCAATTACCAGCGACTTTCCGGAAGAAGCAGCACTTCTCCTGGGTGATAAAAAAATACCCTTAAAGAAAATACCGACCCAGTTACGCTACGGAACAAATCCCCATCAGCCTTTTACCGCCTATGCGCCGTCTGAAAGCAATTTGCTTACAGTCGGTAATCTTGAAATGCTGAAAGGCGGCAAGGCAGGTCTTTCATTAACAAATCTTCAGGACATGAGCCAGTCTCTGAATATTCTTAAATATTTTGACCGTCCGGCCTGTGCTGTGATGAAGCATGTCAATCCCTGCGGTTTTAAAGTGCAGACGGAGAATGAATCACTTGAAACAATATATAAAATTGCCCGGGATTGTGATTCGCGCAGTGCATTTGGCGGTGTTGTTGCATTTAATGTTAAGGTTGATGCACCAACGGCTGAAGCAATAATGGAAACCTTTATTGAGTGCGTTATCGCACCCGATTTTGATGATGAAGCACTTAAGATCCTGAGTATAAATGAGGGGTCTAAAAAACGGAATAATGGAATCAGGCTTGCTAAAATCTCAAATATGAAAAAGATTCCAAAGTATATCGGCGATGATGTTTCCGGTTTATATAATCTCCGTAATCTTGCGGATGGTACCATCACCCTTGAAGTCCCTTATCTCACCCGGGTAAAATCTGCTGCTGATTTTGTTTCTGATCCCATGATACCCAATTCTAATCCTGAAAAAAATGAAGGAAAAGATATTATTGTTAAACGCCAGCCGACGGAAAAGGAATTGGATGACTGTCTGACTGCCTGGTATGTTAATATTAATGTCCGTTCCAACGGTATTGTATTTGTGAAAAATGGAGCAGCCATTGCTGTGGGTACCGGGGAACAGGAACGTATCGGTGCTGTTGAACAGGCAATTGATAAGGCGATCAAAAAAGGGCATGATCTAAAAGGATCAGTCATGTCCTCTGATGCATTTTTTCCGCAGCGTGATTCTATAGACACCGTAGCTGAACATGGTGTGACTGCTGTGGTATGGCCTGCCGGCTCGATGCAGGATGCCGCTGTGATCCAGGCAGCCAATGACCATGATGTTGCTTTAATGGCAACTCTGGAGCGCTGTTTTCTCCATATTTAGCTGGAAAAGAAAGTACTTAAATTATTTAAAGTGACTAAAGTACTTAAAGTAAGATAAACCGGTTAGAATTACGTGACAAAAAAGTAACGAGTGAAAAATAAATAATGTGTTGTAAACCGCGTTTTCTGAGGACTCTTTGAGAGGCAGCGTTTGACATTGGTTTACATATAGAAGGATTAATACAAGCAAAAATGGACCGTAAGAAAATAGAAAAATTAACCGCAGAGCTGATCCAGGCGATCGGAGAGGATCCTGAACGAGAAGGTCTTAAAGATACGCCGTCGCGCGTGGCAAAATCGTTTGAAATGCTTTATGGCGGATATCAAAAAGACCCAAAAGATCTGATTACCCTTTTTGATGGTGAGGACTATGATCAAATGATTATCTGTAAAGATATTGATTTTTATTCCACCTGTGAGCATCATCTGCTGCCATTCTTTGGGAAGGCCTATGTCGGCTATCTGCCTGATAAAAAGATCATCGGTATTTCTAAAATACCCAGGATTATTGAAATATTTGCAAGGCGATTACAGAACCAGGAACGCTTGACCATGCAGATCGCAAATACGATTAATGATCTTTTAAAACCCCAGGGGGTGGGAGTGGTTATAAAAGCACAGCATCTCTGTATGCTGTCACGTGGTGTTGAACGCCAAAATGCAGTGATTACAACCTCGTCCTTTACAAATCTGTTTAAGACAAATCAGAAGACCCGATCTGAATTTCTTGGCCTTATTTAATATTAAATTTTTTAGATTACAAAAAAAGCATTGGGAATTACTATTCTCAATGCTTTTTATTATCGGGTTGTTTTGTTATTTCTTAATCTTCAGGAGTATCAAAACTGTATTTAACAAGCTGATAATTTTCTCTTAGTTTGTTAACTTCTGCTTTCACATCTTTTTTATCGATCACAATTTCTCTCATCAGTATGGCGATTTTCTCCATTTCAGGCTCGTTCATACCAAAACGAGTCATTTCAGCAACTCCGATTCTTAAGCCCTCCGGATTGTTGTGGTTTTTAAGCGGTTCATGGGGAAGCATGTTCATGTTTAAAATAATATCACTTTGTTCGAGAAGTGTTGATACCAGACTTCCGCCGCCGTATTCCTTCACATTAACAGCCACCTGGTGGCTTTCCGTATAACCGAATTCTTTTGCTTCTACACTAAATCCTTCTTTTCCCAGGGATAGAGCAAGATGCTTTGCATTTTTAATGATCTGTTCAGCATACGGATCACCAAATTCCATAAACTCAAGTGTACTTAGAGCCATTTGTGCCAGAGTTCCCAGATGATGGTTGCTGGATGATCCCGGGAAAGCGCCTCTGTCAACCTTTCTCCATGAGTCAGCATCCATATTGCTTAATATAAGACCGCGCTGTGAACCAAAATAGGTCTTATGGGTACTGGCAGAAACCATTAAGGCACCATCAGCAAGGGGATCCTGAAAACGTTTACCGGCGATTAAACCCAGTACATGTGCGCCGTCATAAATGATTATTGTTTTATTATTTTCACAGACATCACGAAGTTCTGCAATGGGCTCTGGAAACAGAAATAGACTTTTCCCAAGAACGATAATTTTCGGTTTAATTGAATTAATCAGGTCTTTTGTTTTTTCAATATCCAGATGATATCCGTCTGATGTTAAGGGAAAATCAATGATATTTTTTGTAAATTTTCCAAGAGACCCCAAACGATGATGGCTGATGTGGCCGCCGCCGGGAGTTGAGTTAGCCATTACTATATCTTCTCTATGAACAAATTTACTAAAAATAGCTTCATTTGAGTTTGTACCGCTTATCGGCCGAACTTCGGTATGTTCACATTTGAAAATATTTTTAAGATTAAGTTTCAGATCATTTTCGATCTGATCAATAAAATTTGTGCCTTTATAATAGCGTTCTCCTGGATGTCCTTCAGCATATCTGTGGGTAAAGTCAGACCCTGCAAAAGCCCTGACTTTTCTGCTTTGAACATTTTCACTGGCAATCAGATTGATACATCTGTCTCGCCAGCTATCCTGATTTTTGATTAAATCGGCTGTTTTTTCAAAATTAACTTTATTCATTCTTTGATTACTCCGTTAAACCTATTTGTTAAAATTTATAAGCAAAAATAATAGCATAACCCATTTTGTATTTAAAGTTTTTTTTAAAATACCATTTTTTTATTGACAAAATATTAACTGTGAATGTAAATTTATAAGCTTAAGTCTGTTAAACATGTTCTAGTAAGTTATTAGAATAAACATGTAACTATATGAAATAACATAATAATGATTATAGACGCCCATACCCATATATTTCCTGATGACCAGGCCAAGGTGTTTTTACGAAATACGGCTGAGATGTTCGGGGTTAAAACATACGGCCTTGCCACTGAGACTGATCTTTTGTCTCAGATGGATCAAAATAATATATCATATTCAGTTATTCATATGGTTGCCCCCTTTCCTTCCGGAGTTAAAGAGACCAACTCCTGGCTTATTAATTTAAACCAGGATAGATTAATTAAATTTGGAACCGTACACCCGGAATATAAGAAATTCAAAGATGAGATTAAAAGACTTAAAGATCATAATGTTTGCGGTGTTAAGTTTCAGCCAGATATTCAAAGGTTTCATCCGGATGATAAAACCTCAACTTATCCACTTTATGAAGAGCTTGAAAAGTCAGGAATGAAGGTCATGTTTCATATTGGAGGCGAACCTCTACCCGGCCCAAGGGATAGATCAAAACCTTATATGATAAGAAAAATCGCACTGGATTTTCCAGATCTTAAAATTGTTGGTGCACATCTTGCCGGACTGAATATGTGGGAGGAGACATATGATAATCTTGTGGGCCTTAAAAATATTTACATGGAATCATCACTTAGTTATCAATTTATAGATCTGGATATGGCGGAAAAGATAATCAAGGAACATGGAACAGATAAGATATTTTTTGGGTCTGACTATCCTTTTGGATCTATAAAGGAATCTGTTCAGGCAGCAAAGGCCGTAAATTTTCTATCGGATGAAGAAAAAAAGGATATCCTCGGCAGGAATGCTGAGAAGTTTTATCTATAAAAGTATACTGCAGAGACCAAAATTAATAATAATGATTATGAATTAGCTGTAGTTATCTTCACCGCGTTGACCGCATCTGTGGCTGAGCTAATAATCCCGCTTGAATAACCTGACCCCTCACCGATCGGATAAAGGTTTTTAATATTTACTGATTCCAAATTATGATCCCTTTTTATTTTTACGGGAGAAGTTGTTCTGGTTTCAGACCCCAGTAGGATAGCCTGTGAACTTATAAATAAGGGGTCTACCTGCTTCCAATGATTAAAGGCAGCTAACAGCATCTCGTTAATAAAGTCAGGAAAAATATCTTTAAGGTTTGAACCGACAGCGCCCATCTGATATGAATTTTCATTCAGATCATCCGAGACCCTGTTATCCATGAAATCAATTAAATTTTGCGCGGGAACGGCCCAGGTGCCTCCGCCTTCCTGAAATGTTCGGCGTTCGATCTCTTTTTGAAACTCAATTCCTGCCAGGGGGTGTGAAGAATTATAATCATCTGTCCGGCAGCTGACAACAATGGCCGCATTTGAAAAGGCTGAAGACCGGGCAGCGTTACTCATCCCGTTTAAAACCAGCAGTCCTTCTTCAGAAGCTGCATTTAATATCTCTCCGCCGGGACACATACAGAAAGTATAGGCCCCTCTCTTCTTCTTACGATCCGTATAGTTTAATGAATATGCAGCAGAACCGATTCCCGGATAATCTTTATATTTATCACCATATCTAATAAGATTAATTAATTCTGCCGGGTGTTCCATCCGGACACCGACTGAGATCGGCTTCTGTTCAACTGTAATTCCGTTTTTATAGATCAGCTCAAAAGTATCCCGGGCGGAATGTCCTATGGCAAGGTAAATAGCAGAGGATTGAAATTCATGCGTTTCGTTTATGATGACGCCGCAGGCTTTCTCTTTTGAGATAAGAAGTGCGGTCATTTTAGAGCTGTAATGTATCTGTCCGCCCTGTTGGACGATATAGTTCCTTATATTTGCAACGATACGGCATAACACATCTGTTCCCAGGTGAGGTTTACTACTGTATTTAATTTCTTCGGGCGCTCCGAATTTAATAAATGTTTCAAGCACCTTTTTCACATCATCTGTATTTTTATCCCTTCTTGAAAACAGCTTTCCGTCAGAATAGGATCCGGCACCGCCTTCTCCGAACTGAATATTTGAATCCGGATCTAAATGTTTTTCTTTAATAAAGTTTTGAACATCACATGAGCGGTCCTCAATATTTTTGCCTCTTTCAAAGATAACGGGCTTAAGACCATAATCTAAAAGAGTCAGTGCTGCAAACATGCCGGCCGGACCAAATCCGATGATAATCGGACGCGAATTACTGGATATCGGTTTTTTGATTAACCCCTGTTTTTCAATATATTCCGGAAATCTTTGAGTATTTTTGAAATTGTCAGGAACATGTACAGCGAGGGAAAGGACGTAATGAAATTGTTCCTTATCGGAAATATCCAGTTCTTTACTGAGAATTTTTATGATCTTAAGATCATCCGCTTTGATGCCGGATAATCGTGACGCTTTTTTCAGGTATTGATCGATCCCGTCAAGTTCAACCGGAATTTGTAGATTGTTTAAGATGAGATTCAAACTTTTCCAACTCCTTTTAGCACGATGATATTGAATTGCTTTTAATACATCATAATACAATGCTTATATTTCATAAACCAGAAATTTAGCCAAAAAAAAAGGCCGGTTAAGGCCTTTTAAAATTCATTTGAGCATCTCATTCAGAATTTAACTATTTAGAATTATTTTCATAGTTAAACTTAAAACAAAATTCACTATTTAATAATGCTAATATTAACCAAATAGATCAAAACCGCAAATAATAATGAGGGTGTTATTAGTTTTCTAAAATTAGAAGTTATGACATTTTTTATATTTAATGTGCTTATTTTATTTTTCATATAAATACTCCTTTCCATACTAATGTTTAACCTTTCACATGTGATCCAGTCAGAATATTCCCAGGCCTAATTGTAAATTAAACACTATCAGCTAAAAAACTGCTATGCAGGTCTACACGCCTGACGGCTCAAATGTTTAACTTTCGGTTTTGGACGAAAGTTTGGTTTGTTTTTTGAGCCAGTCCGTGCATTATTCCTTTGTCCATTTCGACGGACGTGTTGTTCCTGCGGCTCTTCAGATGAAGATCGGCAGGAAAATTCTTCAAGAATGCAGTGTTTCAAACGGTCTCCAAGTACCCTTTTAATTGAGCTGGCAGTACCTTTATCGCTGCTGGTAACGAAAGTAAAAGCATCTCCGGTTTCACTGGCCCGGCCTGTCCGGCCGATACGGTGCGTGTATGCATCTACGGTATCCGGCATGTCATAATTAATGACATGTGAAACCCCTTGAACATCGATTCCACGGGCAGCAACATCTGTCGCCACCAGGATCTTATATCTTCCGTTGCCAAAACCGTCCAAAGCTTTCCGGCGGTTATTCTGGGTAAGATTACCATGCAGTGCAGTGGCCTCATATCCTGATTTGTCCAGGTGCTGGGCAACACGTTTGGCACGGACTTTAGTCCGGGTAAACACCAGAACCGGACCGATTTCATGATTTTCAAGAATGTTTCTTAAAAGATCATTTTTTCGGTCTGTTCCAACCGGATAAAATGAATGTCCCACTGAAGATACAGGTGCGATGTGTCCGATTTTAACTGTAACAGGGTTTGTCAGGACTTTATCTGCCAGACCTCTGATATCATTCGGCATGGTTGCGGAAAACATCAGGGTCTGCCTCTTTGAAGGCAGTCTTGCCACAATTCTTTTAATGTCAGGCAAAAACCCCATATCAAACATATGATCAGCTTCATCCAGGACTAGAACATCAACCTGAGATACATCAATGGTCCCCCGATTAATATGGTCCAGGAGCCGTCCGGGACAGGCTGTGATGATGTTTATGCCCTTTTTAAGAGCTGTTATCTGGGAACGAATATTTACGCCGCCATAGATACTTAGTCCTTTCAGCCCGGTTCTTTGTCCAAGCTGTGCGATTACCTTATTGGTCTGCTCCGTCAGTTCCCGGGTCGGTGCTATGATCAGAGCGCGGATATTTCTTTTAGGTTCCTTAATCAGGCGCTGAAGTATCGGCAGTACAAATGCAGCGGTTTTTCCGGTACCGGTCTGAGCAAGTCCCATGACATCTTTACCGTCCATAATCGGCTGTATGGATTGTGCCTGTATCGGTGTGGGTTCTGTATATCCCAGCTCTTCAACATTTTTCATTATTTTATTGTGTAAATTAAACTTATTAAAACTCATTATTTTTCATCTTCCATACTTTGTGACTCTTTGTTTTTGTTATTTTTTTGTCAATTGATCTTACAGATTCTATGTGTATCTCTACTGCTTTTCACCTATCTCTCTATTTTCCTTTGTTTTTCCCCCCGGCATCATTTCAGTAAAAAAAAAGCCCTTGGGATCTTATTTTTAATCCCATGGGCTTTTATTAAAAACTTGTTGGATTTAAGATTACTCTTACTGTTTCAAATCAGCGCTTGTTAAGTATTTTCTAATATTACACTAATGATATATATATGTCAATACTTTGTTTATTTTATAATCATTTATAAAAAAATAACCCTATCTCTATGTTCTCTAAATAAATAACTATTGTCCTATGAAATTCTAATGATTTTTAACGTACCAGTTAAGCTTTCTGAAAATTCCTCTGGTCACCTGTACATCTTCAGGACTAAGACCCGCCCTGTTTAAGATCCTTCTAAAGTTACCGATAAAGTGCTCAGGATTTTGGGGGTCAAGATATCCGATGTCAGTTAGGGCCTTTTGCATATGACTGTACATGTCTTCTATCTTTTCAATTGATGCCAGTTCTACAGCCTTTTCTTCTGTTTTATTAAAATTAATATCCCCAACACTTTGAAAGATCTCATAGCAGATAATCAGTACGGCCTGAGATATATTGATGGACGAAGCCTCATCAGCGGTGGGGATAACGATCACTTCGTTGCAGAGTTCCAGCTCATTATTGGTCAGGCCAAAATCCTCAGGACCAAAAAGAATTGATATTTTATTTGTGGAAATCAGAGCTGATATCTTAGAGGACATATCTGTCGGTGAAATAGTGCCCCGCCATTTTCTATTACGTGCTGTTGTTCCAAAAATGTAATTAGAATCAGAAGCAGCATCTCGTATTGAATCAAATACTTTAATATTATCTAGTATATCTTTACCGTGAGTGGCCATCTTACGCGCTTCGCCGTCAACCTCGCATTGCGGGTCAACCAGATAAAGATTTGACAGTCCCATGTTTTTCATGGCACGGGCTGTTGAACCGATGTTACCCGCATATAAGGTTTTGTTCAGGATTATATTGATATTGTTTAGGTATTGATTTGGCATTATGGTTATTCCCGCCAATACAAATTGTAACTGCAGTACGCATGGCATGTAAGATGTTGAAATAAAAATGAACGTCCAACATCCAACATCGAACTTCCAACGTCGAATAAAAAACCAATCACAAAAATCAACTTAATTAAAAAAGGAACTTTCATTTTTCACCATTCATAATTCGATGTTAAATGTTCGATGTTCGACGTTCATAGATCCTGAACCTGCCTTTAAGCTTTCCTCCAAAACTCAACGATCTCTGCGAGAGGAAGATCTGTTTTTCATCCAATAACTTAAGTCATCAATTATGACCGTATAAGCACATGGAATGATGAACAGGGTTAAAAAGGTTGCAACACCAAGGCCCCAGAAAATCGTACTTGCCATGGGTGCCCATATCTCTGACTTACCGCCCAAGCCAACTGCCATCGGAAACACGCCGAACATGGTTGTAATTGAGGTTAAGATTATGGGTCGCAGTCTTAGCCTTCCGGCTTCAATTATTGATTGCCATCTGCCCCGTCCATTTTTCCGTGCATTATTAATAAAGGTCAGCATCACAATTGAATCATTTACCGCAATTCCGGCAAGACCGATAAAACCATACAAGACTACCATGGAAAAAGGCTGCCCGGTAACAATAAGAGCAAATATGGCTCCAATAAAGGTAAAAGGTACCGCAAAAAGTATAATAAACGGCTGTATGTATGACTTAAACTGGGCACCCAGTATCATATAGATTAAAAATATTCCTAGAACAAAAAGCTGTCCCAGCGAGCTGAACTGGTCTTTTATTTCTTCAAATATACCTTCAAAGCGAACAGAATATCCTGGATATTTTTTTACTATTTCCCGGGTATCTTTTTCCAGCTGCTGATTAACTTTAAAAGGAGAATTTATATTTTTATCCACATCAGCAGTCAAGGTTGCGGTTCGGTCGAGCTTAAAGTGTCTGATCTTTGTATAGCCGGATTCAAGTGAAATGGTAGCCATATTGTTTATGGGCACTAATTTTCCATTTGGGGTGGCAATTTTCAGCCTTTTAATATCATCAATTGTTGTTACCGATGCAGGATCATACTTCACGATTACATCTATCTCTTCATCTCCATCTCTAAATACAGTGGCCACTTTTCCGTTATAGGCATTTCTAATGGATGAGGCAATTTTAAAAACATCAAACCCATATAAAGCTGCTTTTTCTTCATTCACCTTAATCTTTAGATCTTTTTTCCCGAAATTCAAATCATTCTGTATTCCATAAACACCGGGAATCTTTGACATATGATCCTTTATCTTTTCAGAGATCATTTTTAATTCTTTAAGATATTTCCCCTGTACTTTTAATTCAACATCTTTAGGCCTGGGCGGGCCGGCGCGAAGTTTACGATACTCAATACTTAAAGGTCCGGGTATATCTTCAGTTAATTTTCTGCAAACCTTAATAATTTCATCAATAGAACGGTCACGATCTTTTCTTTCAACCAAGTCCACCATAATATGACCATTTGCGGTATTAAATATCCAGTCTTCATCCGTAATTAACAACCCTGCATTTCTGACTACACTTTCAATTTCCTGTTTTGGAAGCGTGTCCACTTTCTTTTCAATATCAAGTAAAACAGAATTGGTAGTTTGAAGGTTCGTACCTTCCGGCAGTTTAACGTTTATGTAAAACTGAGATATTTCCTCCATGGTAAAAAGATCAACGTCTATTAAACCCGTTGCAATAAATCCAATAAAACCTAAAAACAAACAGATCACACCGCTTAAAAAAGCATAACGCAGTTTTAAAACAAAAGTTAATATGCCGGTGTATTTGGTTCTTAAGGTTATAATCAGACGGTTACGATTATTACTTTGCTTAATTTTTCCGCTCCATTCAGCAATATGTGCAGGAAGAATAAAAAATGCTTCAAAAAGTGAGGCAAGCAGTGCGAGGCAAACAACAATTGGAACGACACGCATAAATTTACCCATTATTCCGGGTAACAGCATTAAAGGCAGGAATGCAGCTATTGTTGTTAAACATGCAGTAAAAACAGGTGCCATCACCTCATTGGTGCCGATAATCGTTGCTTCTTTTGGTTTTTTTCCTCTGTTCATATAACGGTAACAGTTCTCGATGATTACGATTGCATCATCAACAATTATACCGATCACCATCATCAGCCCGAAAAGGCTGCTTGTATTAAGCGTCAAACCGGCCATCTGCAGAAAAATGAATGTACATAAAAGAGAAACCGGGATTCCAAGAGTAGCAAAAACCGCATTTTTCCAGCCTAAAAAAAGACAAAGAAGGGTTACCACAAATATCATTCCCATTATTGCATTTAGGCTTAGCTTGTTAATGGCATCTTTTATCTGAATAGAGCCGTCATTGCTTGTAAGAATTTTGCAGTTTTCAGGAAGCTCATTTATTTCAAACTCTTTAGCAAGCAGTTTTAAGCGGTCTACAATTTCAATAGTGCTGCCCGTTTTCTTCTTTGAAATATTGATGGTTACACCCGGACGGCCGTTAAAAGTTGATAAAGTATTTGCATCCTCGAAGGTATCAACTGTATTTGCAAAATTAGATATTTTTACGTGTCTGCCTTTAGGATCTGTCTGAACAATTACCTTATTAATAGAATTTATATCCTGATATTCACCGATGGTTCTAATCAGGAATTCAGAATTCTCAACATCCAGCTTTCCGCCTGGCAAATTCAGGTTTGTTGCTCCAAGCGCAGACGCAACCTGATCGATTGAAAAACCATAGGCATATAATTTGTCAGGATTAATATTGACCCATATCTCACGCTCACGAACACCGGTAAACTCAATTTTTCCAATATCTGAGGATTCAAGGATTCGGTCTTTTAATTTTTCCACAAAATCATTTAAATCTTTTTCAGGGATATCGCCTGTTATAGTCAATTGCAAAACAGGCATCATATCACCGGTTGCCATATCCATAATTATAGTGTCTTCAGCCTCTTCCGGTATTTCAGAAACATTATCCACCGCAGATCTTAAATCCTGGAGTATGATTTTAAAATCATCATCAGACATATCCTCGAACTTTACAAATAAGGATGACATCCCCTCTGAAGACTTAGATGAAATAAAGTCAATTTTACTGATGTCCTTTATTTCGTCTTCCATCGGCTTGGTAATAAGTTTTTCAATTTCCTCAGGTGATGTTCCGGGATATGGCGTAATTACTAAAACCATATTAAAATTAATATCAGGAAGGAACTCACGGGGCAGACTTGAAAGTGAGAAAAAACCCAGAAGGATAACAGCCAGCATAAAGGTATTTGCTGTAACCGGATTATTAACTGAAATTTTAGCAATATTCATAAGATTGATGCTTATTATTAAGTACTTTATTTGATTATTTTAACGTAACATCCATTTACCAGGTTTTCATGCCCAAGAACCACAATTAAATCGTCTGGATTCAGGCCATTATTAATAATCACATCAGAGTCGAAATAATTACCGGGTTTGACATTTTTTTTAACCGCCTTGTTGTTTTCTATAAGCCAAACAAAGTTGCCCGAAGAGGTGATGTTTAATATTGACTGTGGAACAGATATACAGTTTGAAAGAGATGAAACCGAAATTGAGACATTGACAAACATACCGGGATTAAGCTTAGACGCATTATCATTTTCAACAACAATTTCAACGGGATAAGTTAATGAACCTTCATCTGCTTTAAGACCGATGCTGTATACATTTCCTTGAAATTCAGTATCCGAGAAGGACCCGGTTACAACTTTTACTTTTTGTCCTGTAGTTATTTTTGATTTCTCAATGTCCGTAACGCCAATAATAACCTTAACTTTACGGACGAAAACAACAGAAGCAAGCTTTTGATTTTTTGAGACATTTGTTCCAAGATCAACAAAACGCTCGGCCAAAGTACCGTCTATGGGACTGGTAATGCTTGTCTCACGTAAATCTCTTTCAGCAATTTTAAATGCTGCGCGAGCCGACATTAGAAGGCCTTTATCCGCTTTTTCTTTTGCCCTGCTCTGCTCTAAATCATAGAAAGAAATAACCTTATCCTTATAAAGATTCTCTTTCCTGTTAAGATCATTTTTACTGTTCTCATAATTGGCTTCCAGCTGCAGCTTTCTGCCCATACTGTCTTCAAGTCTGTACCTGAGTATTTCATCATCAATTTTCAGGATTATGTCACCCTTAGATAATTTGTCACCGACTTTAGCATTCACTGATTTAACTTTTCCGGAAACTTCAGATGAGATGATGGATTCCTGCCATGCCTGAACAATTGCAGAAGATTTAATATATATGGATAGATTTGAGGTTTTTAGTTTTTTGACTTTAACCGGAACTATTTGAGTCGTATTTTTAGAAGCTTCCTGTTTTTGTAATGCTTTTCTCTTTAAAGCGCGTACGGATAACGTACTGATAATTATAACGACCAGCGAAATGGTAAGTAAAATCGTTATCTTTTTTTTGCGCTTAAAACTCTTGTTGTTGTTTGGCATAGTTTTAACTCACTTTTTGTAAGGGCTTATTAAATAGTAAAAATATAAAAGATGCATTTTTACCGCACGCTTAATTTAAGAAGGTCAGCGTTCGCTTTAGGATTCCAGGGGCCAAGGGTTCAAGTGAAACTGACTACAAATAACTCACATGCTTTTCTCATAGGCTTAGACTATAAACTTCAAGTACTTTAGGCACTTTAAGTACTTTGTTCTTCTATGCTAACTCAAACTGTTTTATTTTATGTTCTTTCCCCTGAACAGCCAAAGAGGCAATATAGCTATTCGGTGTTTGTATATTATATAATGACCAGTCTCCGGTTTCACTTGGAGTGTTTAATATCTTTGGTGGTTCCTTCTCAAGTACGGAAACTTCAACTTTCTCTATTCCGCTTATGCCCTCCCCTGTGGCTTTCAGATAAGCTTCTTTTCGGGTCCATGCCCGGTAAAAAGCTTCGTTTTGTTTATCTTTTGCCAGTGAGGATATTATTTCATATTCTTTATTTGTAAAAAAGCGTTTAGCCAGTCCTAAAAGGTCTTTTTTATCGGTTAAATATTCAAGGTCTATACCCACCGGTTTATTTAAGGTAAGTGCAATAACAGCCAGTTCATTTGAATGAGAAAGATTAAAAAGGATATTCTTTTTGTTCTGGTTTTCAGATATCAGCGGTTTTCCCGTTTTCGTGTATATCAGATCTAATTCTTCGGGTTTTAGTTTAAGCTGGCCTGCAAGTATTTTACGTAATGATCCCCTTGCAACACTATAACCTCTCTGATGCTTTTCAAATTTAAATCTGGAGGCCCGTTCCTTTTCTGCTTTAGTCAGAAGCTTTAAAAGCTGCTGAATCTGTTCCTCTTCAAGGTCAAGCGCAACTGTGATTACATTAATGGAATCATTGGATAATTCAGGGATTAATTCAGTAGTATAAATTTGGTCATTTTTCATAAAATACAGCATAATTTTGATTGGATAAAAAAGCAAGAAAGGAATAAATTAAACCTGATATGTTTATAAGGCTTAAAGGTGCCCAGTTTTTAGAGACCAGGGGAAAGAATTTGGGTAATTTGTGAATTTGCAGTTAATATCCATTAACTATTAGCTGTTAGCTGCTTCATGTTATTGACAATTATTAAACAAAAAGATATATTTATTAATTCATAAATGAACTAAGCCCCCGTAGCTCAGTAGGATAGAGCAACGGATTCCTAATCCGTAGGTCGTGCGTTCGAATCGCGTCGGGGGTACCAGTAAATTCAAGCACTTAGAGCTATTTTCTCTAAGTGCTTTTTTTATTTTGCTAACAGCAAGAGTGATGTCTACTTATCTAAAATGTTCAGGAATGATTCTGTAAAAATTTAATAGATCATTCTACTGCCTTCCACCCTCCCCTTCAACACCCCGCTCGCCTTAAACTTCACTAACAGTTCGTTGTTCGTCAGATCAGAATGTACCTGGTACTGGGTTAACCCGCTGAAAAACTGTCACGAACTGCAGCGTACCGGTGGAGCAATTCCTTCAACGCTCTAACCAGTTGACTTTATTTGATTAACGTTGGGAAACTACTGACTTAAATTATTAAGATTTTAACTCTTAAACGTCTGAAATTACAATTTTACGTTTACGGTATACTTTATCTACTCATCCATTGGAAT
>CAYLYF010000092.1:0-15889 GCA_964387595.1 uncultured Thermodesulfobacteriota bacterium
AGTTGAAAGGATCGCCGCCTAAACCTCTAAACACAACATTTGACAATAACTCACTGGATTGTCTTTGTGGTTCTTGAGGTTAACGAACACCCCCGATCCCATTTGCTGTTTTCAATAATATATTGAAAAAGGGGTGTGTTTAAAATGTGTTTGGCCTGTGCCCGCAGCTGTGATCCGGACTGCTCCTGATACCTGAGCCCCTCATTTTTTAATGCTGTCAACGGTACCACACTGCTTACATTCGGTGCAGGAGGCATTTCAGTTTTAATTCCGCTCAGATTCAGGCCAAGCTCTTCTGCTTTCAGCTTCGAAATGTTAATACGGTCTGTCATCTATAAACCTTTTCAAAAATATTTTCATACCAACCCTTTAGAAGTCCTAAACTTTTGCTTGAGCACATAAAACAGTAAAAATTCATAAACAGCAGGAGTGTGCCCAAGTATAGGCAAATAACGATGCTGTGTCAATACGTGCTTAAAAACAAGTATGATAGATATAAAAGGCAAATTCCTTTATCGGCCCCTTCCTTTTTACTTTCCGCTGTAAAACTATCAAATTCCCCCATGACAACCCCAGATTCATATAGGTTTATCAGCCTATATAAAAATGAGCCCATCACCTCATTTACTTTGGGGGTTTTAAAAAGGTATAAAAGCAGTTAGTGGCTAATAGCTATTAGCTAATCTTTTAACCGGTTTTTACCATTATCTGCCTTTAAATGGATGACCACAAAAACCTTTTCGTCTGGAAAAAAAGTATGGACTTTGTTGTAAAGGTGTATGAAGCGTCGTTTGTCAAGGTGGTTGTCACCTGAATGTTTTCATTTAGGCTGCCTCACTTTGTGCTGGTTGTACATCAGCTGGATTCAAATAAACAGTATCGATATGATCCCAATTCCTGATATTCTTTGACCCTCTACCAGAATTTTTCAAGCGCGCTGCTTCATAGGTTTTCTTACGCTTTCCCAAGATCTCTTTATCTTCTCCTGTATGTCGCTGCATCGGTGTAACATATTTTATTCTCGAATGCCGGTGTTCATTATTGTACCAGTTAACAAATTTTGCGACCCACTCTCTTGCTGCTTCTATGCTTTCAAAACTTTTGGGATAGCCTGCGTTGTATTTTAATGTTCGAAACAATGATTCTGAATATGGATTATCATTACTGACCTGTGGCCGTGAAAAAGATGGAGCAACACCGAGATTTTGTAATGTTGCCAGCATAGTTGCTGGTTTCATCGGGCTTCCGTTCTCAGAATGCAAGTGAACGCCTTTTAGACATCGTTTTCTTTCCAGTTTTTTCATTATCTCAGAAGCTACATCTCCACTTTCATAAGAATGCACTTCCCAGCTCAGCACTTGATTCGGACCTGTTGTTTTGAGCTCCTCAGGCTTTTTGCTTTTTGTTCCAGGCTTGCTTTCTGTTATGTGTTTGAGAAGGCCTCGTTTCCTCAGAACCCGAGACATCGTTGATTCTGAAGCAATATAGGTACCCTCCTCGGCCAGTATGGCAACTATTTCATTCGGGGCGGTGTTTCTGAACCGCTCGCCGCAGCACATACTTATGATCTGTTCCTCCTCGTGCACACTCATTTTGTTTACCAGCTCTTTTTTTGTGCTACTGCGTTTATCCCCGTCAGAATTCTCTGTCCATCTGCTTATTGTACGGGTGCTTATATCTAAAATCTCACACGCTTTGTTCTTACGGACGCCGGTTTGAACTGCTTGCTCAAACAGCTCCAGGATCCTTTGCCGTTCCTGCTCTCCGGTCAGCTTTCCTCGTCCCCCCACAGTGCACCCGCTTTTTTTTAAGCACTACCCTTGCGCTCATTTCCGCCAAGGCCTTATCTTTACGGTGCAATTCCCGTTCAAGTTCCTTGTTTTTCTTTTTCAGCTCCCGTATTTCTTCATCTTTTTTACGTTGATTTAAATTTTTTTTCATCTCCTGCCGCCATGTCTCTATATGTTCGCTGCGAAGCCCTTTCTCACGTAGTCATTTACCCAAATCCTCTCCCGTCAGCTTGGCGGCTTCCAGCAACGCCTCATATTTATCATCATTTGTCCATTGCCTCGGGTTCCTCTGGGTTTCTGCTGATTCTCCATTTTGATATTTTGCTTTCCAATTGTAAAGACTTTGTTCACTTACTCCGGTTTCCCGACTTAGTGTCAAGACGCTTGGCCCGCGCGCCGGGTAATAATAGCTTCTGAACCATTGCTTTTTTAAAGTTTTCCGCATATAACATATCTGTCTCCTGTAAGCTCCAGCTATGGTCGGAGCCCAGGTTAGAACGATGATGTGATAAAGATGGTTTTGAGGCTTTAACGGGGTAATGAATAAAATAGGGAAGAACTAACAGAGTGTAAATAACAATTACTTAATCACAGGGAGGAATCACTATGTATTGTTTTCAATGTCAGGAAACAGCAAAGAACACGGGTTGCACGGTCAAGGGAGTTTGCGGCAAACCGGAAAAGACCGCCAACCTGCAGGACCTTTTGATATACGCGCTGCGGGGAATTGCGGTTTGGGCGAAAAAAGCCGAAGAGTTTGGAATCAACGATAAGAAAACCGGGTTGTTTGTGGCCCGCGGTCTTTTTACAACCATCACCAATGCCAACTGGGATGACGATTGCTTTGTCGATCTGATTAAAGATGCACTGAAACGACGGGATGCCCTTAAAGACAAATTTATAGCCGTCTATAAGGAACGAAAGGGCAAGGATTTTATAGAAACATTGCACCCCTCGGCCACTTGGATTCCTGCCGGCCCGGATGAGTTTTCTGAAAAAGCAAAATCTGTCGGCATTTTGGCCACGGAAAATGAAGATGTGCGTTCATTAAGGGAACTTCTGATTATCGGTCTTAAGGGAGTGGCTGCTTATGCAGATCATGCCGCCGTTCTGGGCCTGGAAAAAGACGAGATTTATGCTTTTCTGATGGAAGCTCTTGACTCTACTACCAAGAATCTTTCCGTAGACGAGATGGTCGCAATGGTTATGAAGTGCGGCGAAACTGCGGTAAACGCAATGGCCCTTCTCGATGAAGCTAACACGTCAGCATATGGCCATCCAGAAATCACGGAAATTAATATCGGCGTTGGGAAAAACCCGGGGATCCTGATTTCCGGCCATGATTTAAAAGATATGGAAGAACTTTTGAAGCAGACTGAAAATACGGGTGTGGATGTGTATACCCATGGTGAGATGCTACCGGCAAACTGTTATCCGGCATTTAAGAAGTATGATCATTTTGTAGGCAACTATGGTGGTTCCTGGCCGTATCAGAATAAAGAGTTTCAGTCGTTTAACGGTCCCATACTGATGACCACAAACTGTATTATTCCGATTAAGGCCGACACCTACCAGGATCGAATTTTCACTACCGGAAATACGGGATATCCCGGTGTGAAACACATAGCAGAAAGGTCTGAAAATGCTGCCAAAGATTTCTCGGAAATAATAGAGCTGGCTAAAAAATGCGATCCTCCTCAGGAAATTGAAAACGGCAAAATTGTGGGCGGGTTCGCACGTAACCAGGTTCTTACTCTGGCTGACAAGGTAATTGAAGCCGTTAAGTCCGGCGCCATCAAACGCTTCATTGTCATGGCCGGCTGTGACGGCCGTCAGAAGAACCGCAACTACTACACCGAAGTGGCTGAGAATCTGCCGCCAGACACGATTATTCTGACCGCGGGTTGCGCCAAATACCGCTATAACAAGCTTGATCTGGGTGATATCGGAGGGATACCCCGGGTGCTGGATGCCGGGCAGTGCAATGACTGCTATTCCCTGGCCGTGATCGCGATGAAACTGCAGGAAGCGTTCGGGCTGGAAGATATTAACGAGTTGCCCATATCCTATGATGTGGCCTGGTACGAGCAAAAGGCCGTGGCCGTCCTGCTGGCACTGCTGCATCTGGGTGTCAAGGGTATCCGCCTGGGACCGACCCTGCCAGCGTTTGTATCACCCGCTGTGTTGAACGTTCTGGTGGAAAATTTCGACATCAAACCCATTGGCTCGGTTGCGGAGGATATTGAGGCGATGATGGTCGGGAAATAGTACAATAAACGATGGTAATAACCGCAGAGGACACCGATTCGGGTTTTAAAAAAGCGGATGTGGTACTGATTTGAGAATTTTGCGTACTCTGCGGTTAATCAATTGCGTTTAATATGGCAAAAGGAGATATTATGAAACCGCGAGAAATAAAAAACCGCATTTACTGGATGGGCTCAGTGGATTGGGACAGTCGTCTGTTTGACTCGCTTATTCCTCTTCCGGATGGGACCAGCTATAATGCTTATCTTGTTGAAGGAAGTGAAAAGACTGTTTTGCTGGATACGGTTGATCCGCCCATGGCTGATGAACTCCTGGCTCAACTTGAGGGTGTTCCTAAGATTGATTATGTCGTCTCGCAGCATGCGGAACAGGATCATTCCGGAACAATCCCCCGTGTTCTTGAAAAATACCCTGATGCAAAGCTCATTTCAACCCCCAAAGCAAAAAACATGCTGGGTGATCTTCTGCAAATTTCTGAAGAATCTTTTATAACCGTCGAAGACGGGGAGACGTTGTCTCTTGGGGACAAAACATTGAAGTTTATCCATACACCTTGGGTTCACTGGCCGGAGACCATGGTGACCTATCTGGAGGAAGATAAAATCCTGTTCAGTTGTGATTTTTTTGGTTCCCACATTGCAACGACTGATTTATTTGTGACGGATGAGGGACGGGTCTATGAAACGGCCAAACGCTATTATGCCGAGATCATGATGCCTTTCAGCAGCGTGATCAAGAAAAATATGGAAAAACTTGCATCTTACGATGTAGAAATGATTGCTCCCGGGCATGGACAAATATTTCCACGCCCGGCTTTTATTCTTGATGCCTACCGTGACTGGATACTGGGCTCCCCTCGTAACACGGTGGTCTTGCCCTACGTATCCATGCACGAAAGTACGAAATTAATGGTTGATCATCTTGTCGCCGCGCTTGTGGAAAAAGGGGTTCGGGTCGAGTTGTTTAATCTGACCGTCACAGATATCGGCAAACTTGCCGTGGCTCTGGTTGACGCCGCAACAATTGTTGTTGGTACGCCCACTATTTTAGCCGGTCCTCATCCCTATGCAGCCTATAGCACGTTTCTGGCGAATGCTCTTAGACCTAAGACAAAGTTTCTTTCCATTATCGGATCATATGGTTGGGGAGGGAAGACCGTGGAAACCCTTGCAGGTATGATTCCCAACCTCAAGGTAGAGATTATAGAGCCCGTACTTTGTAAGGGGGTGCCGTCGGAAAAGGATTTTAAATTATTGGATGATTTGGCTGCCACTATTGCTCATAAACATAAAGAACATGATTTAACTTAAAACTCGGGGCGTACTTTTTTAAGGAGCAGTATACTGAAATGAAAAAAACGGTCAAAAGCACAATGGCTATTTTAATTATAGTCGCCTTAATCATCTCGGCAGTTATGCTGGTTCGTCATCGGAAGTCGGAACTGGCAAATCTGGCGTTGCCATTGATTCGTCCGATTCCCGTTCATATTAAAACTGCTATCAGCGGCAAACTCCCGATAATCGAACATTATCTGGGTACCATCGAACCGGTGGTTGAAGCGGTACTTTCTGCCCAGACCACCGGATATATCATATCCATCCATAAGGATGTGGGAGATCGTCTTACAGAGGGAGAAGCTGTTGCAGAAATTGATGATCGATTGCCGGCCAGGCAAAAAAGTGCACTGGCGGCCGAATTGGCAGGGGCACAAGAAGATTTTGTAGTCAAAAAAACGATGCTGGATCGGCGCAAGGAATTATTTAAAAACAAAACTATTCCCAAAGAATCCTTAGATGAGGCCACGCTTGCTTTTGAACTGGCATTTTCACGGCTGCAACGATTGAAACAGGAACTTGGAGCCGCAAGTGTTTCCCTGTCCTTTTCCCGCATCCGGTCTCCTTTTGACGGAGTTATTACAGAGCGCGTGAAAGATCCCGGCGACATGGTCATGCCCGGAACTTCCATATTCAAGGTTGAAAATACAAACCAGGGGTATAAAGTCCTTGTTCATGTGCCGCAGGAAATTGTCACACGATTGTCGGCAAATACACCGTTACAGTTGATTCAGGGTGTTAATTCCATTGACTCGACCGTTTACCGTGTTCATCCAGCCATCACCACCGGGAATCTGGTGACTGTGGAAATTCGTGTTTCGGAACGGCCCTTCGGGCTGCCCAGTCGCGGTACCGTCGGGGTAGATCTGATCGTCGGGATTCCGGAGGGACTGATAGTGCCTTCAGACTGTATTCTCGAACAGGAAACAGGTGCGCTGGTATTTGTGATCCATGACAATCAATCCGTTCGTCCGGTTTCTGTAAGGATACTCGGACGCAGTGGAGGACAGGCGGTTGTTAAAGGGCCCCTGACGCCTGGCATCCCTCTGGCTGCCGGTGCAGAATCCCTGCTCCTGCAGTTAAGCCGAAATGGGCGTATTGTTCCAATTACCGAAGTGGAAAAATGAACTGGATATCTGTCTATCTCAAACGACCGCATACAGTAACCGCTTTGATCTTGCTGGGAGTGACCTTCGGTTTTATCGGTTTTAAAACCCTGCCCTTAAATCTTTTTCCCGATGCCAATTATCCCCAGATATCTATCCTCTTGATCTGGCCCGGTGCGTCCGCTGAAGATATGGCGGATAAAATTTCTCGGCAGGTGGAAAAAGAAATGGCCACGCTGGATAAATCCCGGACTGTCAAAGCCACTGTGCGTGATGAAACAGCGGCCGTAAAGGTGGAATTTGATTATGCCAAAAGCCTTGACGCGGCGGTCACCGATGTGAATGCTGCCTTAAACCGCATTATGCCGAACCTGCCTGCGGAAATGCTTGCGCCAAGAATATTTCGGATCAGCGATGCCACAGCGCCGGTAATAACTCTGGCTATTTCGCCAAAACCGGATTCGTCTCTGACTCTGTCAAAGGTCAGGCAATTATGTGATAATGAAATCCAGGAAGCGTTTCTCCGGATCCGGGAAATCGCTGATGTAGAGGTGTTCGGCGGATATGGGCCGGAGATCAGCTTAACTATTGACCGGGACAGGCTGACCCGATTCGGATTTTCAGTCGATATGGTTATTGCCGCCATATACGCCCAGAATCGAAACATTCCCAGCGGTTTGTTGATCCGGAAAACCGATGAACTGATGATCAAAATCCAGGGTGAACGTTCTCAACGGCATGAACTGGGTGATATTGTTATCGGAAGAAGCGGGGAGGGCAGTGCCGTCTATCTGAAGGATATTGCCGGTATCGTCACAGCCCATGAGCAGAGGCGTTCATTTTTCCGTGGAAACGGCCACCCGGCCATTGGGCTGAATATTCTTCGGGCGGAAGGCGGCAATGTCACAACAACGCTCAATGCTTTTAATAAAGCTCTGCCGGAAGTAAGCGCGGCATTTCCGGAGCTGGTGTTTGAAGTGGCCGACACCCAGGGAGAATTGATCAATACCTCGGTATTTAATCTGCTCACATCTCTTCGCGATTCCGTTATTTTAACCGTTGTCGTTATTTTTCTGATTCTTGCCCGCATGCGGACAACTCTTTTGGCTGCCATATCAATTCCGTTTACATTTCTGTTGACATTTGCCGGTATGAAGCTCATCCATTATGAGCTTAACATCGTCACCATGACAGCCATTATTCTTGCCGTTGGTTTGCTGGTGGACGACGCCATTGTCGTGATTGAAAATATTGCCCGGCACGTTTCTTCCGGCGGCAAATCCCTTTTTCAGGCGTCTGTTGACGGAACAAAAGAAATTTTTCTCGCTGATTTTGCCGGTACTGTAACCACGCTGATGGTATTGGTGCCGATTATGTTTGTGGGTGGATATTCACAGAAAATACTTCGGCCGTTGGCGGTGGTGCTGTCTCTGGCCCTTTTGGCGTCATATGTAGTTTCCGTTACAGTAATTCCGATGCTGGCGCCGAAACTCATGAAGTTCGGTCGTAAGGCCAATCGTATCGAAATCGTGCTTCAACGATTCTGTGAATTCTGGATCATACCGCTTCAGCAGTTATTTATTCAAGGTTTTCGGTCGGCAACCTCGAAATGGGGGTTGTTGCTTTTACCGATCCTGATCGGTCTGCTGCTGATCAGTCTGCGGCAGATGCCGTTGGTTGGACGCGATCTGATGCCGGCCATGGATACGGGTATTATAAAGGTAGAATTTGAAATCTGGCCGAACAGCACCATTGAGCAAACCGAAATAGTAGTGGAAAACATGGAGCATGTCATTAAACATGTGCCCGGTTTTGTGCGTATGGCCACGATCGTGGGGGCTGAACCCGATGTCATCAGTTTCGGTGCGGAACGCACTCCTCAGGAAGGACTGATCACTGTACATTTTCAGAACCGGTTTGCGCGTGCCGAATCCATTTGGGAAATCGAAGCAGGTCTTCGCGAGGCATTCCGGGACATGCCCGGTCTCAAACGCTTTAATGTTTATGATTACGGCGCAACGCCCCTGTCCTCGATTGCGGCGCCGATTGATGTCATGGTTTCCGGCCCGGATCCGAAGATTCTGGATCAGCTTGCCGATGATGTGGCTATCCGACTTTATCAGGTTAGAGGACTGACATCCATATCCCGTTCCTGGGACTGGTCCAAGCAAGAAATTGCTATCGATCTTAACGAAACAAAACTCGCTCATTATGGCATTTCTTCCAATGATGTCTCTGAAACAGTGATGACGGCAACAACCGGTATAATTGCTTCACAATTCAGTATTGCCGGAGAAGACGGTTACGGCATTCGGCTCCGATTTGATCAGGGCACGATGAATACCCTTGCCGACCTCGCAGTGCTGCAGATTCCGGGACCGGCGGGCTCCGTGCCGCTGAAAGAGATTGCTGATCTACGGCCTGTTTGGCGGCAGTCTAAGATTACCCGACAGAATCTTTTACCGGTGGTTAATTTATTGGGCTATCGAGCCAGGACTGCCATCTCACATCTTCAGGATCAGGTCACTGTTGTACTGTCGGACATGAAACTTCCCAGCGGATATACCTTAAGCCAGGAAGGAGAAATCAAGTACATGAATGAAAGTTTTGGCAATCTCGGCAAAGCAATGGTGCTGGCGCTCATTTTCCTGTATTTTTCTCTGGTGATAACCTTTAAGTCATACCTGCATCCCGTGATTATAATGAGTGCCATTCCGTTGGCCTTTATTGGAGTGCCCTGGGGGATGTTGCTCTTGGAGCGGCATTTATGCATGCCTGCTGCCATGGGTATGATCCTTCTGGCCGGTATTGTGGTGAATAATTCAATCCTTCTGGTTGATTTTATTGAAACTGCGCGTGCCAATGGTGCAGACATTCATACGGCCATTGAAGAAGCGATTCGAAGGCGGACGCGACCTATTTTAATGACAGCCCTAAGTACTATTGCCGGGATGCTGCCGATTGCCGCTGAAATGGCTGTCGGATTGGAAAGATTGTCTCCCCTGGCGGTCGTGGCCATTGCCGGCCTGCTGGTCTCCACATTTTTGACCCTGGCCTATGTACCGTTGCTTTATCTGGTGACCGATCGAATAAAAGTGAAGTTAAATAATAAATTTAAAAACCGTCAAGAGGTGATGTGATAGGGGCGGGAGGAGTCGACCCCTTGACCCATAAAAAGATATCAAAAAAGGGATGCTTTTAATAAGCAGCCCTTTTTGCTATGCTTGATATGATTTCAAGAATTACCCAATAATATAGAAATGTTTTAAAGGAGAGGTTATTATGTCTGCAAAAAAAGAAATATCCCTGGATGAAACCGAACGAGAAATTATCGAATTTCTATCTGTACGGGCTACGCACTCCGGGGGGGAACATACAGAACCGGGATGTAACCTGAAGCATGGCCGTGCCTGTGTTTTGGGCACTTGTCATGACAATATACCCCGGACAACTCCGGTTGATTTTTTTAATGATGGTTCTTTGGCTATCTGGATATGTGGTGAACCGGGCGGTAAGATTGCCAATATTATGCGCAACCCGAATGTCGGTGTGGGGATTTTTGAGCCGGCGGATCATAGTGTGGAACAGAAAAGTATGCAGGTGTGGGGAACGGCTGAATTGATTAACAGTACAAAAAATCCGGAACTTTTTGAGGAAAAATGGGTAGAGTTTGGACTGAATGAAGCCATGGCGGGTATCTTGAAGGAAAATAAGGGGAAAGGGGTTATACCCGAAGGGCCGACAGATCAAGTAATGACTTTGATACATAAAAAAATTAATATGATCAAAATTTCTCCGACAAAAATTGTTCTTCTCAGTATGCGCCCGGATGGTTTGCACACAAAGAAGACCTGGGAAGAAGGTAAAGCCTATATTAGTGAATTATCCGCGGGCAGTGGTTCAAAGGGAGGTGTAGGTAAAAGTTAAGAATCTTTATCTTTCAATTAGGGTTATATAAAAGCATATTTTCAGTTGTTTTTATTGACAGGACCAGTGTTGTATGATTGAAAAAGCTGCGTTTCAAGCCCCATGATTTATGTGCATGTGTGTAAGTGCTTATAAAATGTGGAAAAACACCTTTTGTTTTCGATATTTTATGCTTTTGTTATGTAAGGCTTTGAAATTACTTCATTTAATATAACTGCTCAATAATTGCGCACATAGCTGAACCCCCTTTATTTAAGGGCTTTTTGGGTTTTTTCCACAGGCTTATCCACAGGTTTGTTAACAGTGAATGTTGAAAAGATGGTTCGGGTCAGAACTCAGGGTTAAACGATGTCTGTGAAGAATATATTTAAAACTGCGGCCTTGATTCTTTTCAGTTAATCAATTATTTTATAGTATATATAAATTTTTCATATCGGTTACTTATGGACGTTAATCAAAAAACAGCTGACCTTGAAAGCAGGCTTCAAAAACTGGACAGAAAATTTAATTTTTATTTTATTGGTCAGGACAGGGTTCCTCCAATTAAAGATTTTGATCTGTTTAAAAATGAGGTAAGACTTTTGACACGGGAACGGGAGAGATCTACTTCCACAGGACTGCGTTTTTATGTGGAAACTTTTTTGCAGAAGTTTATTTCATACCGGACAAAGTGGGACAGGGGGCTTCGTGATATTGAAGAGGGCCGGTTGCCCCACGGCGCAGATTTTTTTAAGGGTAAAAAGTTTGCGCGGGTAGCGGTGGAAAGTTTTGATGCTCTAAAAACAATGGCCACTGTTTCTCTGGCGATTGAAAATGATATTATGCAGGCTACTGACAAATATTCTGTTTTATATAAGAAATATTTTCATAAAGCCTGCAATAAGAAGACTCTGAAAAATCAGCTGCGTGGAAAGATGAAGGCTGTACGGGAAAAGTATGGAGAAGGGTTTCACCTTGCTGTGAGCTTTGACGGAAAAGCAATAAAGATAAAGACGATTAAGAAAGACTAGAGCAATGTTTTTAATATTGTAGCCTCAAGAACAGTTTGAACGATTTAAAGGTATTAAAATGAAATTTCAAAATTCAAATTAAACTGAAAAACACCAAGGCCAAACCCTTTTATCCTTTTTTCTTTTTTGTCATTCATTTGGCATTTGAACTTTGAAATTTGACTTTTTGATTGTACCGCATCAACCTTTTGCTGCGCAATGGCTACACGTTATGAAAATGCTCTAACCTTTCCGTATTTTTGATGCCTCCCAGATCTTGTCCATTTCTTCAAGGCCCGCGCTTTTAAGGGTTTTCCCCTCGTTTGTGAGAGTCTGTTCGATGTGTTTAAACCGGTTTTTAAATTTTTGGTTTGTTTTTCTAAGCGCTTGTTCGGGTTCGATATTAAGGTGCCTGCTTAAATTTACCAAAGAAAAGAGAACGTCCCCTATTTCCTCTTTTATATCGTCCTTATTTCCTGATGCGATCTCATTTTCAAGCTCGGTTATCTCTTCTTTTATTTTTTTAAAGACGCCTTCCGGTGATTCCCAGTCAAAACCGACCTGGGCGGCTTTTGCGGTAATAGAATTTGCATAGGAAAGTGCGGGCAAATTTTTTTGTATTCCATCAAGAAAGGATGATTCCGGTTTTTTCCCCTCCTTTATTTTTAGTTTCTTCCAGTTGTCCTTTATCTCTTCAACAGAATCAACCTTCAGGTCTCCAAAAACATGGGGATGCCGGCGAATCATTTTTTCTTTACTTGAATGAAGTGCCTCTGCCAGCGAGAATTCTTCTTTTTCTTCAAAAAGGTTCACCAGAAAAAGAAGCATGAACAGGATGTCTCCTGTTTCTTCAATAAGCAGTTTTGTTTCATTTTTGTCAATTGCCTCTAAAAGTTCATAAAGTTCTTCGGTGAGATAACTTTTGACATCTTCGGGGGTCTGTTTTCTGTCCCAGGGACATCCGTCCGGAGCTCTCAATTTGCGGATGATATCTCTTAATTCAAAAAGAAGCTCATTCTCTTTTTTCATTGAAATTCCTTTAAAAATATGGTTAAATTACTAATTAACTTGTTCTTGTAATGGTTTCAATTGCGTAAATTCTCTTCTATAAATCAGAAATCTAAATGGGTAACCGTTCAGTTATAGAACAGAGTTTATATTATCTTTGAAAAACAAAAATTACCAGATGTTTAATAATCATAAAGTTCATGCAAGGAGGAATTTATCATGGCAGTAAAAGTCGGAATTAATGGTTTTGGAAGAATTGGTCGTCTTGTTTTTCGTGCGGCAAACGATATTCCTGAAATCGAAGTAGTGGGAATTAATGATCTTATCGATGTGGATTACATGGCATATATGCTTAAATATGATTCTACCCATGGCCGTTTTAACGGAGAGGTGGAAGTCAAAGACGGAAATTTGGTGGTGAATGGAAAAACAATCCGCGTTACCGCAGAAAGAGATCCCGCAGACCTTAAATGGGATGCCATCGGAGCAGAATATGTTGTTGAGTCTACAGGACTTTTTCTGACCCGTGAAAAAGCAGAAGCGCATATCAAGGCCGGTGCAAAACGTGTGGTTATGTCAGCACCGTCAAAAGATGATACACCTATGTTTGTCATGGGTGTAAATAACAAAAAATACACTGCAGACATGGATATTGTTTCTAATGCTTCCTGTACAACCAACTGTCTGGCACCGATTGCCAAGATATTAAATGATAACTGGGGAATTGCAGAAGGTCTGATGACAACCGTTCATGCGGTTACCTCAACTCAGAAGACTGTTGATTCACCTTCAATGAAAGACTGGAGAGGCGGCCGTGGCGCAGCTCAGAACATTATCCCGTCATCAACCGGTGCGGCTAAAGCGGTGGGTAAGGTTATTCCCGAGCTTAACGGTAAACTGACCGGCATGGCTTTCCGTGTACCCACTCCCGATGTATCAGCCGTTGACCTTACGGTTCGTCTGGAAAAAGGCGCAAGCTATGATGATATTAAGGCTGCCATGAAAGCGGCTTCAGAGGGTGAGCTGAAAGGAATTCTTGGATATACAGAAGATGCCGTGGTTTCCACTGATTTCCTGGGGGATTCACGTACCTCTATCTTTGATGCAGATGCAGGAATTGCACTTTCAGATACATTTGTGAAAGTCGTATCCTGGTATGATAATGAAATGGGTTATTCCTACAAAGTCTGTGACCTGATCCTCCATATGGATACAGTGAAGTAATTTTGGAATTTGGAATTTGGAGTGTGGAACAAACACTAACAGTGCCTAAAGTATTTAAAGTGCCTGGATCTGATTAAGGTTTTTAACTTTAAGTACTTATATATTACCTAAAGTACACGGGCCAAAACCTTATGTGTCATTTAACTGGTTATGTAAGGAACAGAGTATGACAATCAAATACATTGATGACATCGATGTTAATGGAAAAAAGGTTTTTGTTCGGGCGGACTTTAATGTTCCTCTGGATGAAAACCAGAACATCACCAATGATAACCGGATAACAGCCACTATCCCCACCATTAAGTATGTGCTGGATAACGGCGGTGCGGTTATCTGTGCGTCTCACCTTGGCCGGCCAAAAGGCAAACCTGTTAAAGAGATGAGTCTTAAGCCGGTTGCAGACCGGCTTCAAGAGCTTCTTGGGGTTGATATCAAGTTTGTGGATGACTGTATCAGTGATGAAGCCATTGAAATTGGCAAAGCATTAAAGCCCGGCGAGGTTCTGCTGCTTGAGAACCTTCGGTTTTATGAACAGGAAACTAAAAATGATGCTGACTTTGCTGCCAGGCTTGGCGCAAGTGCTGATATATTTATCAGTGATGCTTTTGCGGTTTCTCACCGGGCCCATGCGTCAGTTGAAGCGATTACCAGAGTCGTGCCAATCTGTGCGGCCGGGTTTCTGATGAAAAAAGAGATCCAGAGTTTTGAAAGTGCCATGACAAATCCCAAACGTCCGCTGGCCGCAATAATCGGCGGCGCCAAGGTTTCGGGTAAGCTTGAGGTGCTGGAAAACCTTATTCAGAAAGTGGACTGTATCATCGTGGGCGGCGGCATGGCCTTTACTTTTTTAAAAGCCCAGGGCAAAGAAATCGGCAACTCTCTTGTTGAGGAAGATTTAATTGATATGGCTAAGGCCGTAATTGCAAAAGCTGCGGAAAAGGGCGTAAAGCTTCTTTTGCCGGTTGACTGTGTTGTTGCTGAAGAGTTTAAGGGGGGTGTTCCGATACAGACAGTTTCAGCCGACGGTATTCCTTCCGGCTGGATGGGGCTGGATATCGGACCGGAAACCGTTGAGATCTTTAAAAAAGCAATAAATGAGGCAAAGACTATTGTCTGGAACGGGCCGATGGGTGTGTTTGAGATCGATGAGTTTAGCAGGGGGACCTATGCTATAGCCGACTGTATTGCCGCAGCGGATTGCTGGAGTATTGTGGGCGGCGGCGATTCTGTTTCGGCCTTAAAGAAATCAGGCAATCAGGACAAGGTCTCTTTTGTTTCAACTGCCGGCGGTGCATTTATGGAGCTGATGGAGGGCAAGACCCTTCCTGGAATTGCAGCACTTGAAAAATAGTGAGAAGTGAAGTGTGAGATGTGAACGGTTAACCGTGTTTTTCTTTTCACTCTCCACCTTTCACTTTTCACTTGTTAATCAACTATTAACACTTATGTGGAGTAATATTATGAGAAAACCTGTTATTGCGGGCAACTGGAAGATGCACAATACCATTTCAGAGGCTCTGGATCTTGTTCGCGAGATCAAGGGGAAAGTCGAGGGGGTAACAGATGTGGAAATTATTGTTTCGCCGGTTTATACAGCGCTTGCGTCTGTTGCAGCGGAGCTTAAAGGTTCAAATATAAATGTTGCCTCCCAGAATATTTTCTGGGAAGAAAAGGGTGCATTCACCGGCGAGATCGCTCCGAACATGATCACGGATGCCGGGTGCAGCCATGCGATTATCGGTCATTCAGAGAGAAGACAGTATTTTGGTGAAACCGATGAGACCGTTAACAAAAGAGTAAAAGCCGCACTTTCAGCCGGACTTGTTCCGATACTCTGTGTGGGGGAGACCCTGGAGGAGAGGGAAGCAGGCAGTACTATTGCAGTGGTTGAGACCCAGATAAAAGGCGGTCTGGTGGATGTTTCAGCGGATGATATGGCTAAAATAATAATTGCTTATGAGCCGGTCTGGGCAATCGGTACCGGAAAGACAGCTTCTCCCGACCAGGCTGAAGATGTCCATAAAAATATCAGGGCAATTGTTGAAGGCATTTATGATTCGGCTATTTCAGATGGCCTGCGTATTCTTTACGGCGGCAGCGTAAAACCGGAAAATGTAGATGAGCTTATGTCTCAGCCGGATATTGACGGTGCGCTTGTGGGCGGCGCAGCCCTTAAGGCAGATTCTTTTGTCCGTCTGGTCAAATTTAATGGCTAAGTTGAAACGCCATCAAATTTGAATAAA
>CAYLYF010000093.1:0-15739 GCA_964387595.1 uncultured Thermodesulfobacteriota bacterium
CATAGAATTATATACGGTATCTTATTAGGATATTATTTTACACTGTAGTCGTTTTTTTATACTGTTTCATTGACTTAAGTCAAGAATGATTATTTAATTTTTGATAAAATTATAATATTTGAATGAAATATGATTGTTTGTGCTTCATTTTGATTGTGTTTGGTTTCTCCTGTTCAATGGTTTGAAGTCGGTGGTTAGGAGATCATTAAGAGGGGGCGGACGATAGGGTTTTTTACAAAAAGAAAACCCTCTGATAATTTATCAGAGGGTAAAAGTATTGGTGTGACATAGGGCCGCGAATTATTTAATAATTTTTTCAGGTTCACAGAGCAGTTCTGGTGTAACCGAGACCTGACCGCACTTTTTGCACTGAACCCTGTCATTATTTACATCATTGTGGCAAAACGATCTTGGTTTTACGTGCTTTATTCCGCACCAGTCAGCTTTTTTGCCTTTGCCCTGGGGATTACATACACCGCTGGCATAAAGGGATACAGCACCGCAGTTTGCACAAATAATAGCAGGTGTGTTCGGCGGAAGGGGGAAGTTTGATTTTGGTTTGTCTGGCATTGTAATGTTCTTTCCTGAATGATTGCGTTCGAGTTTATCTATTCGTTATTTGATTAATGATTATATATAAAGGGGTGTTTTATGTCAATGAGTTTAGTTTTCCATGATACACCGCCTAAATTCACAGACGCACTATTTCCAAGGCGACCACTAATCCCGCTTAAATACATCAGAACCAAATCTTCGCGGATTGAATCTTCATACTGTTGGCATTTTGGTAAAACTTTTGTCTTAAAATTGCCTTCCCGGCCTCGTGGAACATTAACCGTAATTTCTCCGATACCTTTAAGCGTAAAGCTCCTTTTATATCCGCCATTTTTATAACCTTTACGCTCCTCTTGTCTCTTTTCAAACGCTCTCGACTCAAGTATACAGTTAAATCTGCTTCCATAAGTGCTGTTAGATATTTCCCAACCGTTCCTTTAACATTTAAACGGAGCATGTCAAATATCTTGCTGGGGGTTTTTGCTATGTCATTGATAAATTCTTTTATTTCTGGTACATTTACATTCAATTCAATCATTGTGTATTTTCCTTTTTGGGTTAGGTTTTCTGGTAAACCCAGTATTAAAGGAGAATGCGCATTTTCTACCCTTTTTAAATTTACACAATAAATATTACACTGTGGGCTAATATAATAATAATATACAGAACAGGTCCTCTATGTCACTTTATGACTCATTTTCTCAAATGGTAAAAAGGCTGTCAGACGCATATGATATCCCAAATATAAGCAGTGTATTCTTTCCGCCTTTTTATCCGGGGGGTCAGCCTAAAGAATCAGAGTTTATGGCTTTGATGCTTGAAGGCGGTACCGTAGGGATAAGTTATGTACTCCTTGATGATGCTCGAATGAATGACTACAATAGGCTTAACTCAAGGGGCCTTACGGGCAGATCCCCTTTGGAACATGCCTGTAAATTCGGTTCTGCTGATTCAATTGAAAATATGCTGGCTCTTGCATCTATTAATGCCATTTGTCAACAAGTAATTGTAAGTAGTTGTTATTTAATTGATAGTTCGACTGACTCTCTTGGGCTAATTGATGTTGAAAAAGGTGATCGGGTGGGTATGGTGGGGTTCTTTTATCCTTTGATCAAACGGGTCGAAGAAAACGGTGCTGAGCTTATAATCATAGAAAAAGACCTTAAATATATTGAAAAATACCCGCAGTACAAGGTGACAATGGATCCCTCTCTTCTTTCAGAGTGTAATAAAGTATTATGCACCAGTACAACGGTTTTCAACAATACCATTGATGATGTTCTCTCCTATTGTTCTAAAGATGCATTTATATCAATTATAGGTCCAACTGCCGGATATTTTCCTGACCCTTTATTTGAAAGAGGTGTAGATGTTGTCGGGGGTACCATGGTGAAAGACGGCCCGCTTTTTATGAAGCTTATTGCTGCAAAAGAGAGGTGGGGTCCCGCAACACAGAAATTCTGTTTTAAAAGAGCAGATTATAAAGGCTTACCCTTATAAATTCGTATCTATCTAAATTTCAATAAATTTATTCAAAAATCCTGTTTAAATTTGCTTTTTAAGCAAATTGTTCTTATGTAGTAAGTAACAAATAATAAGATGAAGGAAAAGAATAAACCATGAACTGGGATGATGATGCGTTAAAACTTATAGATGAAGTACCGGTTCCGCCTTTAATGACCTATCTGGTTAAGCTGGATGCTGAACGCAGGGCATTGGCTAAGAATATGGATTCTGTTACTGCTGCAATTGTAAAAAACACTTCAAAAGGCTATGAGCGGACATTCGGGAAAGAATCAACTGAGATGGTAAAGGCCATGCTCAAGGGTGAGGATGTTGATCTGCCTGAAGCGTTTTTTGAAGATGATGATGGTGAGCTTTATAAAATTGATATCTGTCCGGCCAAATACGGCGCCTGTACAGCGGATAAACGGGAGATGAACCGAGATATACTGGTTCCATTACGGGTCAAGTTAAAGGAGCTTGATCTTACCCGTACGGTTCTTGAAGCAGCGCGTACCACCTTGATGTCTCATCACGTTTTTCGTTTTTCAATTATCGGGTGTCCCAACTGCTGTATGTCTCCTTTTTTTGCGGATTTCGGAATTATTGCACTCTATAAACCGGCGGTTAAAGAGGACGGCTGTATTCAGTGCAAAGTCTGTCTTTTACCCTGCATTGAACATGCCATCACCCTTGATGATGAAAAACCGTTAATCGATTATTCTAAATGTGTAATGTGCGGCGGCTGTGAACTGGCCTGTGAAAAGGATGTTATCTTTACGGAAGCAAAAGGCTATAAAGTTGTGGTCGGGGGAACCGGGTCGCGCCATCCCAAACTGGCACAAACCGTAACGGAATTTACGGACAGGGAAGGGGTCTTAACCATCCTTGAAAAGGCGGTCGCTCTGTTTAAGGAGAAAACAGCCGGTAAAGACGAACTTTCATTTCATCAGGTTATTGAAAAATACGGGCTTGAAAGCCTTCGGGGGTAGCGGCTGTTTACAGTTATGACCTAATATGAACTTATGGATGAGGGTTGTCCTTCTGCTGTAATACGCTGATTGTGCAGCTGTTTCGCTGTCGATATGTGGGGGAGAGTCCGTTGAGACGGCATAGGCTTTTATCCTGCATAAAAACATTTACTGGCAGATCCTTTAAGATCTGTCCCTGATGAATGACCAGGGTTCGACGGGTCAATTTATTTACCAGAAACAGATCGTGACTCACAAGTAGAAGCGTCACCCTGAGATTTTTCAGGATCTCTAATAACTGTTCTTCCCCATGAGGGTCGAGGCCTGCTGTGGGTTCATCCAATATAAGTAGTTTGGGTTCCATGGCAAGAACGCAGGCCAGCGCCAGCCGTTTACGTTCACCACCGGACAAATGAAGGGGCACACGTTTTTCGAATCCCTCCAGCCGAACCATCGACAGGGTCTGATTCACTTTTGCCTGGCATTCCTTTCGCGAATGTCCAAGACGTTTCAGCCCAAATTCGATTTCTTCCTGAACACTTGAACAGAAAAGCTGGTCGGCGCAGTCTTGAAAAACCATACCGATCTGCCGCCATAAATTCCTGCGGTGCTTTGCTGTCATTGCTTTTCCTGTAAAAAAATATTTGCCTTCACCTTGAAATAAACCGATAAGGCATGACAATAGGGTGGACTTTCCGGCGCCATTTTTTCCCACAATGGATATCCGTTCGCCTTCATGGATCGAAAGGTTTATGCCTTTTAACGCGTGTGTACCGTCTCTGTATCGGTAGTTGTAATCGTGCATTGAAACTATGGGCTGTGAATCCCTTGTATTTGAAGAGGAGGGGGTGAAAACCGTTTTTTGTAATACGGAGGGTTCCGGACATTGAGAAACAGATGTGTCAACCAGGCGAAAAGAAAAATCGAGTCCATATCGACGCAATAATTGGTTTTGTGAAACAAGATTATGGATGGTGCCACTATGCTGTATGCGGCCCTGATCGAGAACAACGGCTCTTTCACAAATTTCGTAAAGAAAAATCAGGTCGTGGCTGATACAAATTATTGTTCCGCAAAAATCTTTAAGCAGGTTAAGAAGTATCTCCTCCTGTTGCGGATCCAGGTTGGCGGTGGGTTCGTCAAGTAACAGTACTGCCGGCTGCATGGCAAGGATCCCGGCCAGAGCAGCACGTTTCTTTTGGCCGTAACTTAGATTGTGCGGTTCCTTATAGGCCATTTTTTCCAGGTTAACTTTTTTTAGCGCCAGGTTGGCTTTTTCATCAGCCTCTTTCCTGGAGAATCCATTTTGCCTGAGTCCGAATGCGACATCTTCCAGTACCGTGTGTCCAAATAGTTGATTGTCAGGGTTTTGAAAAAGAACGCCGATTTCTAAAAGGGATTGATCCAGAAAGCCGTCAATTAACTGTTTGTTTTTGTAATAGATATTTCCGGTACTTGGAGGCAGCAGGCCGCAGAGCAGATTAATTAAGGTTGTTTTTCCGGAGCCATTTTGCCCGACTATGGCAATTCTCTCACCGGAGGTAATATCAAGATCAATCGCATTTATGGCGACAACACTATTCGGATAGCGATAACCCAGCTTTTGTGCGCTAAAAAGGTGCGTCGTTGGCGCAGGGTGCTGAAGAGGCGTCATTATTTTATGCATTTTGGTTATCCCTTATAATATAATACGGTCATAAATGATTAAGGCCGCACCCAACGCTATCCAAATTGTTGTTATGAATATGTCTGTGGCACGTAAATTCAGATCAGCGGGTGCTGGAAATCGACCTTTATAACCCCGTGCTTTCATCGCAATAAATACCGCCTCCGTTCTTTCAAAGCTGCGGATAAAGAGCATCCCTAAAAAATTGGCCAATGTCTTTAAGGTTTCAAGATTGGTTCGTTTTGAAAATCCACGTACGATCATAGCGGATGACATGCGTCGGGCTTCATGGCTAAAGACATGTAAATAACGATAGCTGAGTAATATCATCTGAGCGAGCATTTCTGGAAAACCGAGCCGGGAAAGGCCGTGCAATGTTACCGGTAGCGGTGCCGTAGACAGCAGCGGTTCCATTAAAAGAGCAATGGCTATGGCTTTTGATGCGATTATTGAAGCCAGGATCAGTCCACGAAAATTTAGCTGGAGCCAATGCATCTCTCCAAAGACGAAAATCGCGTCTCCCGGATGTATCGGCACTGTAAACGGCATAATCATGAAAAGCATACTCAGAAAACCGGTGAGTGCCAATATTCGAAACAGGACTTTTTTAATGGCCGTTTTTGAGATGATTAAAAGGATCAGAGAAATGCCTATGGCGGTTATCGTTGATGCCAGGTGAGTTAAGGAAGAGATAATAAAACAGTATGTTATGATTGTTGTAATTTTAAAGCGTACATCCCATTGGTGCATAAAAGAAGAACGGTTATCTTCACACATATCCGGGACTGACCAGTCGCGCTCATTTTTTGAAATATGCTGATGGTCTACCCGGGTTCTTAGACCGGTCATTAATTTGAAGATGGCGGCTGCTGGCAGAAAAACCAGAAGCGGGAGCAGCCAAACCGGCATATACATTATTTCAGTCATGGATTGATTTGGTTTTTTTATAAAATGATGGCTGCAGTAAAGCCGGTTTGACACGCGCTATAAAGCCGATGGTAAACGCGCTTATTAGACCCTCGATGATGATGACCGGAACATGCGCTGCCACTGCAATTTTGGCAACTCCGAAAAAATCTTCGCCGCCGGTGACAAGCAGAATAGCCAGAATAATTGCCGCGAGCATTGTTCCTAACGCTCCCGCTGCTCCACCGACAATTGACTGGCGCAGTTGTGTCCGGCCTTTGAATCTTTGGAAAAAATACCCGCAGGCCATAGCCGGCAGACCCATGATTAATGTATTGGCGCCGAGTGCGGTTAATCCGCCGAATTGAAACAGCAGGCTTTGCAGTAGAAGTCCAAGGCCAATGGAGATGAAAGCTGCCGGTCCAAGGAGTGCCCCGGCCAGGCCCGGCATCAGTAAGTGAACACTGGTCGGGCCAAAAGGAACGTGTACAAGCGATGCAATAAAAAAAGCCGATGTGACGACGGCCATCCTGGGTAGATTTTCACTACGGATATGTCGGGTGCTCCAGGAGACAAGTAAGGCGCTGGCAGCATAACTGCCGATGGATACGGAAAGAGGCAAAACCCCGTCGGAAATATGCATCATCTACTCCTTGTTCGTGAGGCGGCAAAGGCAGCAAAACCGAACAGGCCGACGATATATCCGATTCCCGCAAAAACATCTTTGATGGTAGGCTTGTCGAGGTCTGCACGTAAGGCTGCAATTTCCCGCTGAATCCGCCTGAGATTTTGGGACAAATTTCTGTTTTGTTCTTTTAATAGCGTAATAATCTCCTGAGATGTCTCCTGGGGCGCTTCCTGTGCAGTGAGGGTTCCCGGCTGGCCTGCAAGCATGAGACACAGTATGCTGATTGCTAAGCTTTTTTGAAGGGTTGTCATTTTCCCGCCTCCACCTCGGTTTTTTTCAGTTTAAAGCTGTTCTTATGTCCCATCGTTGCTTTAATCACGATATTTAAATCATCGATCTTTGGGATCTTAAGGTTGAATAGTCCCTTTTTGTCGGTCACCCCCTGCAAAAGCAGTTTGTTCCGGCTGTCATAAACCAGCACTTTACCGCCTTCTACCGGTCTTCCATCCGGAAAATAACTCTCGGTGTAAATTTTCCCTGACTCAGCATAGGCAAACAGGTTCACTTTATGAGCCAGTGCTGTTCCATTTAACAGCAGTAACATGAACGTCAAAACAAATAAATTATTCAGAATCTTCATGGCATTCTCCATTTCCTTTAAAGTAATTATTCAATCAGGATATCACTGTTCCTTCACAGGGGAGGAACAGTGATCGTTACCGTGAACGGAGACTGCTATTTCATATCACGGGTATATACCCAGTAGACCGCTCCGATCTCTACGCCCTTTTCCTGTCCCTCATTTTCGAGTTTCCATCCGGCTTCATTCAGGGCAGAGAATCCCCACCATCCGGATCTAGGCATGGCGTAGCTGAACACGCCGTTTTTGTCGGACTTAACCACCTGTGTAATGTACGGATCAGCCGGCGGAATGACTCGTTTGATACCTTCGGGTGAATTGTTAAGATATTCGATTTCAATTTCTGCAAAGGAAACAGGCTTGCCGTTAAGTAGCACTTGTCCGGTAAACAGGTTTCCGGTCCACAGACCGTAAGGGCGGGTTAACGGGATAATTTCTGTTTCCAGACCGACCGGCTGATCCCAGCCTTTTTCAAGACCAAGAGCGTTTACACATACCTTGGTGTAATGAACAATGAATACGTCTTCGGCGGGTTCCCAGTAAGGCATGGGTTCGATAAAGAAGGTGTAGTCTCCAGGCCGGCAAATTTTGTAGTCAGCGGTCCAGAGGCTAGATTTTTTGTTCGGGTCGGAACTGATTTTCCGATCATTTTTAAGAGATTTAAGTAAATCAATTTTTTGACCATTGTGTATTACTGCAAATTGTTTCGGCTTAACCATCTCCATGTCATGCAATTCCATGGGATGAATAAATTTGACTTCAATGTTCAGGGTTTTGCTGTCATCCTGGGTCACGATGTCATCTGAGGGTATAATTGTACCAAAATGAGCTGAGGCCGGATTTGCCGCAAACAGTATAATTGTGATGATAACGATGTTTAAAATTGAATTTTTTGTGCACATAATAGGATCCTATTTTTCTTTTAGTTTGTTTGTGATTAAATTGAAATTTTAAATTATGCAATGTTGTTTATTAAAAAATTCTTTTTAAAATTTAGGTTGCTATATGGATGGTGATTAAAAATCCAGTTGAGCGCGTACGCCGAGGATCCATACGGAGTCTGTGTTTTCCATGCCGGCCATGTCTTTAGCCAACTGTATGTCAGGTGAAATACTCACATTGCCGTTCACTCTGTAATTATAATATGCTTCAAAAGTTTCTTCTGCAGCTGCGGTTCGGAGGCCGGCAGCGCGCAGACTGTTGCGGTAATCTTCACCCGTTTCTGATCGGGCATAGGCAATACCAAAGACGTCATCATCCCGTCCCCAGAGACAGCCCGAAACCTGCAAACCCAGACTCCAGGCATATTCAACGGCGTAGACATCATCATCCTGCCATCCGATGCGGGCAAAAGCTGTTAGAGCGTTTGTGATTTCCTGATCCAGGCTCATGCCGAGTCCGTATCCTTCATCACGCATTTCTGTCGGGTCATCAAAATCCATCTTGTCACCGGAGTTGTGCCAGGCGTAGATCCGGTAGTTTCCCTGTTTGTCATTGATCCTTGGTTTTATGCCGAGTTCTGCAATTAAGAAAGTTTCATTAAAAATATCTTCAAAATTACTGTCAGCCTCAAGTGCACCAAAGCTTATGTCAAACATCTCGTTCGGTGATAGGGTCATGCGTGCGCCGTATGCATAGTCCGGGAATTCAACGGCTATGTTATTGACAAAAACATCTGCCAGGAACTGGGAGCATTCATCATTTGCTGCTGCGTTGCCGTCAAACCAGCGGGTCGCGTCCATTTTTCCGAATGTTGTCACCACCCTATCGTTTTTAAACCTGTGTTCGTACCAGATCTCAGAGATCTGCAGATCGGCATCATCACCGGTTGCATCGGCATTATATCCGTTAAAACCTATGAGTTCGTCATAAAGGCCGTTTCCTTCCCCCCCCTCCAGATACAGCAGGGCTGTTCCGTTTTTTCCGATCTGAGAGGTGATCTCTATGTCTACCGAATAGGTCGCATCCGTATCATCATGACCGATATTGTCGTTGTTTCCGATCGTTCCCTGAATGATACTGGTTGCCCCGATGCTGACCTCAAGTCCCGAAAAAACATTCTTTATGCCTTCAAGTTCCTTAAAGCTGCTGTCATGCTCTGCGATCACGGTTTCCTGTTTTTCAATATTTGTGTCCTGCTCTGCCAGTTTTTTTTCAAGCTGATCAATTCTTGATTTTAATAATTTTATTTCATCGCTTATGCAGTCTGCTGCTGCAGAAACGGGAAGTACTGTCAAAACAACAATAATGAGTAGGGTGAAAAATTTAAGTTTCTTAATCATGTCTTTCTCCAAATTTTTAAATTTATATTTATATGCTTGGACTTTAATTCATTTTGCAAATATACTTGGATAACGTATCTGTTCCTAACTGAAGTTATAAATACGCACATAAAAAAAGCCATTCAGGCATATCCCTTTAAGGGTGTGAGGCCTTCATGGCTTTATTTTATTATATTCTGCAGATAAAAAAAATCTGCTGGAATTACTCAGAATTTCAGGTATGATCGACTTCTGCCGAAAATTTAAAAGTAAATTAACCTTGAGTTGTTTAATTAAGTTAATTAACTTATGTTAGACAGTCGTTCTGGACTGTCAGGAAAATGTGAATTATTTTACCGGTTATTTAAGTCTGATTCGTCTTCAAACAGAATCTTATGATTCACAAGAGTCATTTTTTTTATTTTTCCTTTTACCGTCTTCTGGTCGCCAAAAATGCCCACCAGACGCCAGATATTGTCACTTTCCGGTTCTATGATATCGACGGCCTCCATGAGCAGTTGTTCCTGACCATTTTTAATCAGATATGCATTGGCTTCACACATTTTTCATTACCTCCTTTATCTTTTTCACTACCTCCTGAACAAGGTGCGGTAGCGGTTCTTTTGATACGCCGATGATCTCTGCATTTTCTTGAGAGAGGGGCAGATAAAATTTCTGTGCTTTACTGGATGTAACAGCTTCGGCCATTTTGGGTGTTATCTCTCCAAGCATTGCATTTGCCCATGTAATGGAAATGGATCCTATAATGCAGTCTGTATCCATTACCGTCCGGCAAATGGCATTTTCCCCGCTTGCGCCTTTATTTGCTCCGGCTTTGAGCATTTGTGTCGTTGCTATGGCATTTGTCCCTAAAGCGATCAACTCGATATGTTCGCCAAATGCCCCCTTTAAATATTTGATGAGAGTGGTTCCAATACCGCCGCCCTGTCCGTCTATTACACAAATTCGTTTAAGCATTCTGTTGTTTCCTTAGGGTCGTTTTTGAATTTTTTTTCATTCAGCAGTCTTATCTTCTGTTATTACCCGTTCTTCTTACAGCAATTCAAAAATAACCAAAATTCAGCAGCGCTTCGGATTTGTATACTTAAACAAAAAAACCACAAATACCGGGCGATTATTTTAACGCCGGCCTTCGTGGCCTTATAGACAACCTGTTATTTTGTACATTTTACATACGCCTTCTTGGCGTTAATTTCTTAAAAAATATCGCATATAAACATAAATGTCAATCAAAAATAAAAAATTGAATTTAATTTATAAGCAGCCCGGAACCCGATGTCACACATAATCAAATTCGAAGCATCACTAAAAGGGTTATGGAGAAAACGACCGGTAAAGACGCATATTTATTTCATCCGGTTATTGAAAAATACGGGCTTGGAGATTTAAGAAATTAGAAACTGATTCCAATTTCTTAAATCTTTTGTTGATGTTCAATGAAGGTGTGCTTTTTTACTTTTGTCCGTTAGCCCGAATCTTAATCTTTAATGTTGAACGGAGTGTTTCGCGGAAGCCCCGCTCCTGTGGGCGGGGTCCCCGCAGAGCGGGATTTGCAACAAGCGATACAATCCAAGAAATCAATCTTAATTACCGGGATGCCCCGCCTTGTAGACGGGGAGCATCACTTATCCTAATATGGTTTTCAGGTCCTCGTCAGCTGTTGTAATGGGTTTGATATCAAAATTTTCTACCAGGGTCGCTAATACATTGGGGGTGATAAATGCCGGAAGCGACGGCCCTAAACGGATATCTTTAATACCCAGGTGAAGCAGGGCCAAAAGCACACAAACCGCTTTTTGTTCGTACCAGGAGATAATCAGAGATAAGGGTAAGTCATTCACACCGCACTTAAAGGCATCTGCAAGGGCAGTTGCAATCTGAACGGCAGAATAGGCGTCATTACACTGGCCGGCATCCAGAAGTCTCGGTATGCCGCCGATATCACCCAGATCCTTATCAAAGAATCGGTACTTTCCGCAGGCCAGGGTCAAAACGATACAATCTTTGGGGGTTTTTTCAACAAATTCAGTATAATAATTTCGGCCCGGTTTTGCGCCGTCACAGCCGGCAACCAGAAAGAAATGGCGGATCGCTCCGGATTTAACAGCAGCAATTATCTGATCGGCCACACTTAAAACGGCATTTCTGGCAAACCCCACCGTGACCTCGATGCCTTCCTGATCTTCCGGAAATCCCGGTAACGCCAGTGCCCGGTCAATCACCGGCGTGAAATTCAGATCCGAAATATGCGGGATGTCCGGCCAGCCAACCATGCCGGATGTAAATAAATTGTCTTTATATGACTTCGCCGGTCTCTGGATACAATTGGTCGTCATTAAGATTGCGCCTGGAAAATCAGGAAAATCTTTAATCTGTTTTTGCCAGGCGGTACCAAACTGACCATAAAAATGTTTGTATTTCTTTAATCCCGGATATCCGTGTGTTGAAAGCATCTCCCCATGGCTATAGATGTGGATGTCTTTTCCTTCTGTTTGTTTAAGAAGTTCTTCAAGGTCCTTCATATCATGGCCGGAGACAAGAATCGCTTTCCCTTTTTTGTGGCCTAATGTGACTTTTGTGGGCACCGGGTGACCATAGGTCCCCGTGTTTCCTGTATCAAGAATTTCCATTGCCTTTAATGCTGCTTCACCGCATTTCAGGGTGAGATCGACCCATTGTTCCAGGTCCAGATCCGACCGCTGAATGGCTGCGAGGCCCTCATGAATATAGGCGTAGATACTTTCATTTTCCTGTCCCAAAATCTGGGCATGGTCTGCATAGGCACTGACGCCTTTGATTCCGTAAAGGACGGTGTGCTTTAATGAAAGAATATCCGGATTATCAGCAGGATATGATTTAATCCCCACATCTTCTCCCTGTTTAACCAGATCCGCCTGGCTTGCGGCCGGATTAAATACGGCTGCGCCGTCAGACAGATCCGAAATTCCACCGGCAGCTTTTACCTTTTCTTTGAGCCGTTCCCGTTTTTGTACCGCCTGGTGGATCAATTTTACAAAGCGTTCCGGGTCAAAATCAACGTTTGTCAGGGTTGAAAATGCGGCCTGTATGGTAAATACATTCACATCCGGGTCTGTTACCCCGACCTTGCGTCCCTCAACCGCAACCTGGGAAAGTCCCATTAAGGTATATAAAAGAAGATCCTGAAGAGCAGCCACTTCCGGTTTTTTACCGCAAACGCCCTGTATGGTACATCCTGTGCCATTTGCTGTTTGTTCACATTGATAACAAAACATGGGCGTTCTCCTTTTATGGTTTTTTGGGTTCGGGTGACTCCGTTTTTGTGCCTTGTTTTGATATAACCGTATAAAATACAAATAGCAATACCGGGAGTTTTAACCGGAATGTTTTTATAAAAGGATTTGAGGGGGCATGGCTTCAAGTGAAAAGAAAATCGTCTCACACCCGCTATGCTTGAGTCACGGAGGACACAGAGTCGGTTCTGGTTTGAAAGCTAAAAACAAAACGACCATTCTTCGCACCAGCTGAAGGTACGGCGGGTGGATCGTGATTACGCCGCATTATTTTATTGTTTTTTAATTTATTAGTTGTTATAGAAGAACATTGTTAATGGCTGTAAGATATTAAAATATTTTTTTTATTGATGATAAAAATTATAGAATTGTTTATTTGCGGACTTTTTTTAACAGGAGCTTATGGTGGATAACAATAGAGCTAAAAAGGGTAAAGAGATTCTCATCATGAAACGCCGGGACTTTATCAAGTTATCGGGTGTGGCGGTTGTGGGGGTGTGTTTTAACGGTTGTGATATCGGACCGATCGGAAAAGAAAAAGCTACCTGGGGGTTTCTGCTGGCGGATGTGAAAAAATGTCAGGGATGCCTGTCCTGTATGCTGGCCTGTTCTTTGGCGCATGAAGGGGCACAGAACCTGTCATTATCCAGGATTCAGATACTGCAAAATTCATTCGGTAAATTCCCGGATGATATTACGCTTGTGCAGTGCCGTCAGTGTGTGGAGCCGGCCTGCGTTTCTGTCTGTCCAACGGGAGCGCTGCAGCCTGATCCTGACTTTGGAAATGTCACCACGGTGGATGTCTCAAAGTGTATCGGTTGTAAACGTTGTGTGAATGCCTGTCCGTATACGCCGGGAAGAACCATCTGGAATGTTATTGATAACCATTCACAAAAATGTGATCTGTGTGCAAATACGCCTTACTGGGATCAAACAGGCGGGCCTGAGGGTAAAAAGGCCTGTGTAGAGGTTTGTCCCATGGGCGCGCTGACCTTTACCCTGGTGATTCCGGATCAGGAATCTATAGACAGCTATAACGTTAATCTTCGGGATCTGGAGTGGTATAAACTTGGGTTTCCCATATTTTAATCGGTTTTTAATGGATGCTAAATTCATAAGGAGTTTATAAATGGATGGTTATACAGGTTCAATACTTCGGGTAAACTTAACAACCCGCTCCACAACAATTATTGATACGGATGATTATAAGGCCTGGGGCGGGGGCCATGGAATGGGATCGGCAATCTTTTTTGACCTGGTCACAGATAAAACCATTGACGGATTTGATCCGGATAATGTGGTGACGATCATGACGTCTCCGCTTTCAGGCACCCTGACGCCCGGCTGTTCATCACGGACTGAAGTGCAGGGAATCGGTGTACAGTCCTATCCGAAAGAATGGTTTACCCGCAGTAACTTCGGCGGCAGGTTTTCAGCGATGCTTAAGTTTGCGGGCTGGGATGGAATCGTTATTGAAGGCGCATCCGATGTGCCGGTATGGCTGGACATTCGTGATGATACGGTTGAGATACGCAACTGTACGGACCTGTCTTTGTGGGGAACAGATACCCGGGTTTGTCAGGAGACCCTCTGGGAATATGTCACGGGTACAGATGATCTTGTTGACTGGTATACGGCTAATTCGGAAAATGGGGCGCGAAGCACACAGCTGCCGGCCGTTCTGGCCATTGGACAGGCCGGAGAAAATCTCTCTCGGATCGCAGCTTTGATTCATGATGCGGGTAATGCCTCAGGGCAGGGCGGTTTTGGCGCGGTATGGGGATCGAAAAAATTAAAAGCCATTAGTGTCGCAGGTACCGGCAGTATTGGGGTGAGTGATCCAAGTACACTTATAAATGCCAGGATTGAGCAAAAAGAATATGCCTGCGATGTGAGTGATGTACTGGAGACCTATACCTCTGTTCATCAGCAGAGTGCGCCCGGCCGGATGGTGATCTGGGAGTTGGTGCCGTTTTTTAAACAAACCGGCGGTAAAAGGCCGCAGGCCTGTATGGGCTGTCATTCCGGCTGCCGCAGGCGTTATGAAAGCGGTCTGGGGAATGAAGCGTCCTGTTCGTCTACTGCATTTTATATGGGCGTGAAAAAAAATGAATATCAGTATCGGGCAACCGACCTACTCAATCAGTTCGGGATCAATGCGCTGGAAGCGCATTACATGCTTGAGTATCTCCGTGCGCTTGATAAAGAGGGGGCTTTGGGACCGGGGAAGGATATTGACTGTCCGCTTAATTTTTCCGATTACGGCAGCTGGGAATTTGTAGAGCAGTTTTTAAAAATGATTGCATATCGAAATGACGGGCTGGGGAATGATCATGCGTTCGGAAATTCGCTGGCTGAGGGGATTGTTAGAGCCGCCGGGGAGTGGGGCCGGCTGGAAGATGATCTGGCTACCGGATTTTTGCCGTATCCATACTGGGGATATCCGATTCATTATGATCCACGGGCCCAGCTTGAGTGGGGATACGGAACGATTCTCGGTGATCGGGATATCAATGAACACTGTTTTTATAATATTTACCGCTGCAGCAGTTCTCAGTATTATGGCGGTCAAAAGAAATTGTCCCCGGAGGAAGTGGCTGACATTGTGATGGATAAAATGGTGCCTTTTCAGGATGACCGCGCCATGCTGGATTACAGTTCGGAAAATATGTATTCGGAACACATGTCAAAACTGGTTGCCTGGCAGCGTTACTATACCCGTTTCTGGAAACAGTCCGCTTTATTTTGCGACAACCGCTGGCCCGACTTTGTCAATCCGAATGCCCCGGATATGATCGGTTCCACCGGTACGGCCGAACCCACTTTTTATAATGCCGTGACTGGCGGCATCCTTACTTTCCAGGACGGTATTGAACTTGGCCGTAAAATTTGGAATCTTGATCAGGCGATCTGGTGTCTTCAGGGCAGGCACAGGGATATGGTGCAGTTTTCTGAATATATTTATTCTGTTCCCTTTACCACCCTTGATAAAAAATGGCTGGGTAAAAAGAACGGGCAATGGAACTTCCTGAACGTTAGCGGAAGGACTGTTGACCGGGATAAATTTGAAGAATTTAAGACCCTTTATTATCAGCTGGAGGGCTGGGACACCGAAACCGGTTATCCGACCCGGTCAACCCTGGAGACTCTGGGCCTGAAAGATGTTGCCGATGAACTTAAGGTACAGGGTAAGCTGGGTAAGGCCAGTTAAATCATACGGTATTTTAAAAAGCAGTTGTTAATAAAATAACAGGGGTCGGATTGATCTTACCCCAGTTTGACGGACACTTCAGAATGTATACAATAGAAGTGAAAG
>CAYLYF010000094.1:0-15481 GCA_964387595.1 uncultured Thermodesulfobacteriota bacterium
AAGATCTTTTCCCCACTGTCACTTAAGCACTTTATATTTTTGGACAGGCTCTATAATAATTTTGCTGCTTCTTCATCAAGCGCCCATTCTGTCATGCCGTTTTCCGACCAGATATGTGAGGCAGGATATTCATTAGCCTGTGTTTTTACACCCAGTATTTCTTCTGTTTTTGCTGCCTTGTTTTTACCTGTAACCAGAAATGTAATCTGTTTTGAGGCACAAAGCATTTTTTGGGTTAAGGTGATCCGTTCCTGACCTGATTGCGGATGAGCTGTAACATCGGTAAGGTTTTCCGTATAGAAATTATTATCAATCATAAAAAGTGACGCGGTATGACCGTCATCTCCCATTCCGAGTATAGTCCAGTCTAAAGCAGGTAAACCGTTTATAAACGGGATATGGTCAATTATTTCCAGACTATATTTTTCTGCAGCATTTTCAGGCTTGAGTTCTCCCTGGATCCGGTGGATATTATCAGGCGGGATACTGATTTTAAGTAACAGCAGTTTTTTGGCGTTGCCAAAATTGCTTTCCGGATTATCCGGTGAAACTGCTCTTTCGTCTCCCCACCATAAATGAATGTTCCGCCAGTTTATTTGATCTTTATAATTATCTGATGCAAGCATTTTAAAAAGAATTGCAGGGGTGTTTCCTCCGGATAAAGATATATGTTTAATGGCCTTATCTTTTTCAGCGTCGGAGGAAATTTTAATAAATTTGTTTGCTGCATATTCTGCAACGGCAGAAGCGTCAGGCAGTTTAATTATGCTGTGTTTGTGAGTACGCATCTTATAGTCTGTAAGGAATCCTATTGTTAATAGATATTTGTTTAAGGTCTATCTTTACATCATAAACCAGTATTTCGACTCCGTTTTCTTTGGCCTTTTTTAACTCATTCCCATATTTAGGATCAATATCATATTCTGGCCTGAATGATCTTGCATCCATTCTCTGTACCAGATAAAACATGACGCATCTGTTGTTATTCTTTTTTAACTGCTGCAGTTCTTTAAGGTGCTTTAAACCTCTGGCAGTTACGGCATCCGGAAAAGATGCGATCCTGTCTCTTACAAGGGTACAGTTTTTAACTTCAACGTAACAGGGTTTACGCCCTTTTTTATTAAGAAAGATATCAATACGTGAGTTTTTGCCGGCGCTGACTTCACGTGAAAATTCCGTGTAATTGTTAAGTTCCGGAATATTTCCGTCTTTAATGGTGTTAAATACCAGAGGGTTCGGTACATTAGTATTAACCCCCACAAGTGAGCTCGGCATCTGTATAAGTTCCCAGGTGTATTTATGTTTTCTATTTGGGTTGTCGTGATTGGAAAGGTAAACCGGCATGCCCGGTTCGCTGCATTCGATCATTCTTCCTGTGTTTGGGCAGTGCGCTGTTACCGTTTCACCGTTATCCAGCTTTACGTCAGCAAGAAACCGTTTGTAGCGTTTAATTAATACACCGGGTACAAGATTGGGCCAGGGGAGAACTGTTTTTTTTGTCATGATTAATGATGGGTTGATCTTTTGTCTTGATTAATTCCGTGACAGTTGTTGTCGTGTACAAAATAAGGTTTTAGTGTTTACTTATTCCGTATTCCTTCATTCTTCGCCAGAGCGTATTATATCCGATGCATAAACGCTTCGCGGTTTTTGTCAGATGCCATGAGCAGTCTTCCAGTACCCGTTTGATATGACGTTCCTCTATTTCCTTAAGGCTTAGATTAACAAGCTCTGAGTTGTCCTGAGGCATTGAAGCGTATGATTCTTCAAGGAGTATGTCATCAGCGTTCAGTTCGTCTCCTGAAGATAAAATGATCGCTCTTTCGATGGTATTTTCAAGTTCTCTGACATTGCCCGGCCAAGAATAAAGCCCTATTTTCTTTTGAGCATCTTTTGTTATTTTTAATTTTTTCTTGCCTGACTTTTTAGAGAAACGCGTAAGAAAAAAATCTGTCAAAGATAATAAGTCTTCTTTTCGCACACGGAGAGGCGGAAGATAAATAGGGATGACCCTTAATCTGTAGTATAGGTCTTTTCTGAAAATATTATCTGCTACAAGCTTTTTAAGTTCACGGTTACTCGCTGCAAGCACTCTGACTTTTATGGGGATGTCTTTCGTGTCGCCTACACGGCGTATTTCGTTTTCCTGAAGAACACGCAGGAGTTTTACCTGAAAGGTCTGACTGGTTTCCCCGATCTCGTCAAGAAATATCGTTCCATTATGCGCTTCTTCAAAAAGGCCTTTTTTGGTATTGTTCGCGCCGGTAAAGGAACCGCGGACATGTCCGAACAGCTCGCTTTCAAGAAGATTTTCCGGCATGGCGCCGCAGTTTATCGCAATAAAAGGACCTGATTTTCTAAGGCTGCTGTTGTGTATGGCTTTTGCGATCACCTCTTTTCCCGTGCCGCTTTCGCCTTCTATTAAAACAGTTGCATCACTGTCTGATATTCTGTTTACCATTTCCAGCACGTTTTTCATTTTTGAGCTTACTGCGATAATATTTTTTAGAGACAGTTCCTTTTTAAGCTGTGACCTTAAGTTTTTAACCTCGTCAGATAAATTTTGTTTTTCCAGTGCTTTTTGAATTACCAAAATAAGCTCATCCGGATCAACCGGTTTTGTGATGTAATTAAAAGCACCCTGTTTCATGGCTTCAACAGCATTTTCAACACTGCCGTGACCGGTGATCATTATTACTTCTGTGTTTCTCACACAGCTTTTGATTTTCTTTATAATATCAAAGCCTGACACATCATCTATCTGCAGATCAGTGATGATGATGTTAAAGATCTCTTTTTCTATCAGTTTTAGTGCTTCATTTCCTTTGGTGGTTGAGGTCACAAGATAGCCCGCATCTTTTAAACTCATGGTCAGTAGGGTGCATAATGATTGATCATCATCTATTAGGAGTATGCTGGGATTCTTCATTATTTCTTTTCCTGTTTTATGATTAATTTTGCTGTTGTTATCTGGATTTTAGAGGGAAGATCAAAGTAAAAACGGTACCTTTTTTTATTTCGCTTTGAACTTCAATTTTTCCATGGTGTTCTTCCATTATTCTTTTTGAAATTGCCAGGCCCAAACCTGTTCCGCCCTGTCTCATGGTGAAAAAAGGTGTGAAGATCTTACTTAAGTTTTCTTCATCGATTCCTCTGCCGGTATCTGAGATGTCAACGTGAAAATTTTTGTTATTAATGGAGGTTTTGACTTTCAGGGTCCCGGGTTTTTCCATTGATTTAAAAGCATTGGAAAAGATGTTCCAGAAAACCTGTTTTACTCTGTCGCTGTCAGCCGAAATCGCTGTAATAGACGGATCAAGTTCATCGATTACTTTATGCCTGCCCGCAAGGTCAGGATTCTCAATTGAAAGTTTTATGATATCTTTAAGTATCTCATTTAGGTCTATTGTGTCAGCGCGGAATTTATTTGGGCGGGCGTAGGTTAAGAAGTCTGTAAGAGACCTGTTAATTCTTTCCGATTCATTTTTAAGGATGTCAAAAACTGTCTTTTTTTCCTCTTCGCTTTTATCATCACGTCCCAGCAGCTTTATGCCTGCTATAATCGATCCCATAGGATTTCTGATCTCATGGGCAAGTCCAGACGAGATTTCCCCAAGCAGAGCCAGCCGGTCTTTCATTGTTATTTCTTTAACCAGCTGCTGAACCTGTTCCTCAAGAGAAGTTGAATGTTTTTTTATCTCTTCTACATTTCGGCGATGGCGGATATGCTCCCACATTCCGTTAATTAGAAGGGACAGCTGCCGAACATCAGAATCATCATAGTTTGATTCTTTATTTCCAACACCTGCAACAGCAACAACCTTATTTCCTTCAAAGATCGGAATGCTCATGTGTCTGATCAAGGGTACATGTCCATCAGGATACCCTTTTTTCGTATTAATTTTTTGATAGTTATTGTGTATCACCGGCCTTTTTTTTCGTATACAGTCAACCCAGATCCCGGCAGTTTTAATTGGATAATGAGGAGTTTTCTCGGCTTTACATTGCTTCATGGTTTCTTTTGACCAGGAGTAAAGATGAAGGCTTTGCTGGTCATCATTTATGAAGTGCATATAACCGATTTTACTGCCGGTCAGGATGACCCCTTCTTCTAAAGCAAATGAAGTGATCTCATCATCTGTTGCTTCTGTCATGTTCTTGAGCTTTATCAGTGCCTCAAGGCGGGATTCATTTAAACGTAATTTTTCTTCGAACTGTTTTCGTTGGGTAATGTCGGTAACAATACCCAGCATTCTGAAGGCTTTACCCGATTTATCTCTTATTACGTCTCCTGATTCCGAAACCCAGCGGATGTTTCCGTTGGGCCAGACAATCCGGTGTTCAACCCCATAGTCAGTTCCGTCATTTATACATGAATTAACAGCATCTATTACCATTTGTCTGTCATCCGGATGAATGCAGTCTGAAAAGGTGTCATATGTTCCATTAAACCGGCCTTTTCCAAAACCGAATATGGGTTCTATCCGTTCGGACCAGTGAAGGGAATTTGTGTTTATGTTCCAGTCCCAGCTCCCGAGATTTGCTGCCTTTTGAGCAAGATAGTATCGTTCTTCACTGCTTTTAAGTTTGATCTCCATTTGTTTGGTTTCTGTTATATCCCTCATAATGATAAGGGCTGATGGTTCCCTGTCCGGTCCAAGGGTAGGGGATTCTATGATATCGTAATAGCAGTTATCTGTTTTAGAATAATGTTCATATCTATCAGTTTTTTTATTATTGATCACCTGATACGCTTTACAGAAAGGGCAGGGAGTGGATAGATTATTAATGATTTCATAACATTTTTTATCCACCACGTTTCCGTATTTTTCCCAGGTTCTTCTGTTAATAAAACGGATATTTAAATCTTGATTAATGACAAATACGATGTCCTGCATGCTGTCCAGGATGCTGGTGAGGTTCTCTCTTTCTTTTAAAATTATTCCCTGATTTTTTTTTATCTGTGAGGTTTTTCTGTCGACTTCTTCTTCCAGTTTGTCTGTATAATTTTCAATTTGCTGATGAAGATTTTTTTGGTCCGTGATATCAGCAATTATTTCAACTGTTTCCTCGCAGGTGCCGTCAGAAAGTATTATGGGATAGCATTTAACCTTAAAATATTTGTGATTGACTTCAACTTCCCTGATTTTAGGTGAAAATTCTTTTCGGGTAGCTGCAGAAACACAATTTTCGCACGGCTCCTGCTCTCCCCAGAATTCATAGCATTTTTTACCTTCATTTCTTCCATAGCTTTCCTGCATGGGAAGGTTTTCAAACAGTACCTTATGTTTTTTGTCTACCACCCTGATGTATTCATTAACTGAATTCAGGATGATCTCATTTAAGTTCTTGTTTTTTTCAATATCTTTATTTTTCATAAGCAGTTTCCAGATCTTTTAATGTTTTCTTGAACCAAATCTAACAATTATATTCCAAAAAAGCAAACGTTTTCAAAATGGAAGCTTTATGCCCAATCTGGTGTGTTTTTGGCTGAGATTCAATTTTTAAAATCAGGCTGATTATTTATAATGTTATTTTAATTTTTTTTGATCATTTCATTTTGAAATATATACTTATTAAAATGGAAACATTAAAAATACATGTTGATTTTTCCTTATTTTTAAAGTTTGTAATGTGCTGAAATATCTTGGTTTTTTGAATGGTTGTTTGTTTAAGACTTTTGGCACTTTATTTGCTTTTATACTAGGAAATAACTTAATTATAAAGCGAGGATAGATATGAACGAAATAATTAATTTTAATGATGTGATCGATTTAGCAATAGAAAAAGAAGAAAATGCCGTTGCATTTTATCAAAAAGCGTTGGATATCGTTAAATATCCCGGAGCAAAAGAGATGTTACAAACCTTTGTTGATGAGGAAAAACGGCATGTTAGTTTACTTCAGGAAGTAAAGATGAATAAGGTGATGACCGGGGTCGGAGAAAAGGAAATACCTCCGGACATGTCATTAACAAAATTTTTAATTGATGAACAGATCACGGAGAAAAGCACGCCTCAGGATGTTATGTTAGCGGCAATGAAAAATGAAGATAATGCTGTTTCTCTTTATGCACAGCAGGTAAAGGCTTTTGAGGGAACTGAACTTGAGGCTGTTTTTCAAAATCTGATGAAGATGGAGGAGGAGCATAAGGAATATCTTGAAACTGAATATGAAAAGCATTTTATGCCAGACAATTAATGAATTCTGTAAAAAAACATCCATGCCCGGATTGTAATTTTTGTCAGTTTTGTTCTGAGACAAGGTGTCATGCCTGTAGAGGTAAAGGATCCATTGCGAAAAAGATGACGATTCGTGAACAGATCGAATTGTTTGAAAAGCTAAATCCGGGGACAAATAAACCTGAAGGCCCGATATATTATAAGCAGTGTAAAAGGTTTGTTAAATGAAAATAACATTCTGGGGGTCGCGCGGTTCTATTCCGGTTTCCGGCAGGCAGTATTTAAAGTACGGCGGTGATACCACCTGTATTGAGATTAGAACTGCTGATAATACAATAATAATTATTGATGCCGGGTCAGGGATCAGGTCTCTGGGAAATAAGCTGTATCGAGAAAATTTTTCTGAATTTAATCTTATTTTGACCCATGCGCACTGGGACCATGTGATGGGGTTCCCCTTTTTTAAACCCATTTACAGTTCAAAGTCATTAATTAATATCTTTGGATGCGGATTTGCACAGACCTCAATAAGGGGTATCCTCTCAAAGACGATGGCTTCACCCAGTTTTCCGGTAGATTTCAGCGCTCTTTCAGCAAAATTAGAGGATTATGCCGCCTGTAAAAGCAACTTTAATATAGGCTCTGTAGAGATCGAGAGAATATATCTTAACCATCCGAATCACGGGCTTGGCTACCGGTTTAATGAAAAGGGAAAGTCCTTTGTTTTTTTAACAGATAATGAACTTGGCCATAAACACCCGGGCGGTATGGATTATAATGATTACCTTGATTTTTCCAAAGGCGCCGATCTTTTCGTTCATGATTCGGAATATAACGATGAAGAATATAAATTAAGAAAGGGTTGGGGCCATTCATCGTATACTGATGCTCTGGGCCTTGCATGTGATGCGGGTGTTAAAAGTTTTGGTCTTTTTCATCACAACCAGGACAGACCGGATAAAGAGGTTGATGAATTTGTTTTTGACTGTAAAGAAAAACTAAAAAATAAAAACAGTGAAATAGATTGCTTTGCAGTTTCACAGGGGCTTGAAATAGAGCTATAGATAATCTTTTACATTTGAGCTGATGATTAAAACATATGACATTATCGTTATAGGAAGCGGCGCAGGATTAAATATCGCCAGAAAAGCTGTGGCTAATGGTTTAAAAACCGCTTTTATTGAAAAAGACAGGCTTGGGGGTACATGTTTGAACCGCGGTTGTATTCCTTCAAAGATGCTGATCTATCCCGCTGAAGCGGCTGATAAAATCAGGACTTCATCTAAACTTGATATATCTGCTAATAACCGGGTTCAGGTTAATTTTAAAAAGCTTATTCAGAGAATTAATTCCAGTACTTCTGAAATCTCAAATGAAATTTTAAGCTCTGTTAAAAAGCTCGAAAATTTGGACTTTTATCATGAGAACGCGTGCTTTACCTCTGATAAATTAATACGCGTTGGTACTGATGAGCTTACAGCTGAGAAGATATTTATAGGAACAGGTTCTAAACCGTTAATTCCGGATATTCCCGGTCTTAAAGATACGGATTATATGACCAGTACCGAAGCATTAAGCTGTGATGAGCTGCCGAAGAGCCTGATCGTTATTGGAGCCGGATATATTGCAGCCGAGCTCGGCTATGCTTACAGCTCCTGCGGATGCGCGGTTGATTTTGTGGTGAGAAGCAGTTTTTTACGGAAGGAAGATGTCGATATTGCAGACGAGTTTCAAAAAGTTTTTTTGAAAGATCACTCGGTACATCAGGGCTGGTCACCTGTTGAAGTCATTCAGAATAACGGAATCTTTAATCTTGTATGTAAAAATTCTGAGGGAAATAAGAAAAATTTAAAAGCTGATGCTCTTTTAGTGGCTTCCGGTGTAGTTCCGGAGACTGCTGGTCTTGGTCTTGAAAACACAAAGATCAAGTTGGATCTAAAAGGTTTTATTAAAGTTGATAACTGTTTGAGAACCGAGATTCCGGGTGTTTTTGCTTTTGGAGATGTTGCGGGCAATTATCTATTCAGACATACTGCAAATTATGAGGCCAGGTATATTTTAAACAATCATCTGACCGGTAATTCTGTAAAACCGATTGACTATGGTCCTGTGCCCCATGCGGTTTTTAGCTATCCTGAAATTGCCGGTGTCGGGTTGACAGAAAAAGAGGCGAAAGAGAACGGTGCTGACTATGTGATTGGAACGGCTGCCTATAAAGACAGTACCCCCGGATTGGCGCGTCGATCTGATCATGGTTTTGTTAAAATAATATTTAACAGGGCTTTACGGACAATAATCGGTGCTCATATTGTTGGAGATGATGCAGCTACAATGATACACCTTTTTATCGGCTTAATGAAAAAACACGGTACGCTTGATGACCTGCTTGATATGATATTTATTCATCCTGCATTACCTGAGGTTGCGAAAGAAGCGGCACTTAATGCCAGAGACAGGTTTTAAACTAAAAATTTGAAATAATGATATGGAGTTTTTATGAAAAATGTTAACTGGCAGATCTCCCTTTCATTTTTGTTGATTTTGCTTTCAACTGTTATTTATATTGCTCATTTTCAAATATTTGGAGACGCGCACCATATTTTTATTTATCTTTTGGGTGACATTGCTTTTGTACCGATCGAAGTCCTGCTGGTAACAGTCATTATTCACCAGCTGCTGGACAAAAGAGAAAAAAACATACTTCTAAAAAAAATGAATATGGTTATCGGAACTTTTTTTTCCGAGGTCGGAACAGATCTTTTAAAACAAATGTCTGCGTTTGATAATAAAGCAGACCTTATCAGGGAAAATCTGATCGTTGATATCGGATGCGATTTTAAAACTTTTGACAAGAAAAGCATGTCGGTTAAATCGCACAAAGCGGATATTAATTTGAAAAAAAATGATCTTCAGAATTTAAAAGATTATTTAAAGAAAAACAGAGCTTTTTTATTAGGTCTTCTTGAAAATCAGAATCTGCTTGAACATGAGACCTTTACTGACCTGATGTGGGCTCTTTTCCATTTGACAGAAGAACTTGCTATTAGAAAAAATGTCCTCAATTTAACGGATAATGATTTACAGCATATTGAAGTGGATTTTGAACGGGTTTATTCTCTGTTGATCATTGAATGGCTTTCATATATGAAGCACTTAAAAGGGGATTATCCCTTTCTGTTTTCATTTGCAATACGAACCAATCCTTTTGACTTAAATGCAACTCCGGAGTTTAAATAGAACAGAGCAAAGGGCAGAGAGATATTAAAAAAATAAAACATATTTGGGGAAAAAAGATGAGAAAATTTACACTGTTTTTTTTGATAGTTATGATGGTGCTAACCTGTAATATGGCTTTCGGAGGAGGGAAGACAGTTCTTCTTTCTCCCGGTGATAAATTTCCAAACCTTATTTTTTCTGATGAACTGGGGAAAAAAGATAAAGAATATCTTGGGATCAAAACACCTTTTTTTAGTTTCACGAAAAAAGAAAATATTCTTCTTGAGGAGATACAGGGCGAACTTTTATTTATTGAATTTTTCAATAAGTACTGTACTTCCTGTCAGCTGCAGGCGCCTGTAAATAATAAAGTATATGACGCAGTTATTTCTGATAATAATTTAAAAGATAGAGTTAAATTTATCGGTATTGGTGCAGGCAACAGTAAAAGGGAGGTGGACTCTTTCAGGAATGAAAAGAAGATAAGGTTTCCTCTTCTTTCAGACCAGGATTTTAACTGTTATGAGGATATCGGAGATCCCGGCGGAACACCCTATATGCTTTTGGTAAAGAAAACAGATTCCGGGTTTACTGTTTATTCTTCACATATGGGGCTTAATAAAGATAATGAGTTTTTTGTTAAAGAGATAAGAGATGCTTTAAAAACTGATATTAAAACACTGACACACAAAAAGAAGGAAGTTGATTTTAAAATCAGCCAAAGAAAACTTGAACTGGATATTTCTGAAGAAGAGATTATTCAAAATGTTGAGCTGAGTATTAACCGGGTACTTAAAAATGAGCCGCCGGCAGATAAGACGGTAACGAAAAAAATGTCAGCTTATGAAGGTCTGTATATGACTAAAGTTTCATCCGGCTTCAAAGAGGATATTCTTTATTCTAAAGTATTAAGCCGTAAACCGGTTTGTGATGTATGTCATGGAATCCATTTTATTGTGACTTTTGATGCTGTGGGAACAATTAGAGATGTTCATGCGATCCATCTTACAAAATATGGAAATGTTGTCTGGAATGAAGAAGATCTGAAAACGATTAACCTCCGGCTGGTTGGAATGAAGATCGATGGTAAAATTCAATTTAATTCTGAAGTTGATGCGGTCTCAACTGCAACCATGACAAGCTCTCTTATGTACAACAGTATAAAACGTTTAAAACCTGTAATTGACCGGTTAAGAAAGGAAAGTAACTAAAAATAAATGATTAAATTTAAAAATGATCATGATAAACAGGAAATACTCGGTTTACTTGAAGCCAATATGAATGAGGAGTTTACCGCCACACTGCAGTATATCTGTCATAGAATCTCAGCCCAGGCTCAGGATGTTTCGATGTCTGAAGCTTTTAAAACTGCGGCTCTTGATGAAATGGCTCATATTCTGTATTTTTCCGACCTGATAACCAAACTGGGTGGAAATCCAAAATTTGCGGACTGGGACATTGATAAAAGTGATGATTTAAAGACAATGCTTGAAAAAGATATTCTGCTTGAAAAGGATGCTATAAAAAGGTATTCCAGTCAGCTTGAGAAGTTAAAGGACTATCCTGAACTGTATTCAATTACAGAAAGTGTGTTAAACGATGAAGAGGAACACAGGGATACGTTTTTAGATTTTAAAGAGCGTCTGCTGACCAGTACTTCCTGATGGTTGTTATAAAACGATCAACGGAGAATTAATATATACCGTTAAAAATTAAAAAAAACCGAACAAACAATAATAATTTAAAAACATAAGGAGAAAAAAATGGGTAAAACGGAAGAAAATTTAAAAGCAGCATTTGCAGGTGAATCACAGGCAAGAAACAAATATACTTATTTTGCAAAAGTTGCAAAAAATGAAGGATTTCATTACATTGCCGAGATATTTGAGGAGACAGCTCTAAATGAGATGCAGCATGCAAAAGATGAATTTAAACTGCTCAATGGTATCGGCGATACGGTTACCAACCTGAAAGAGGCGATTGAAGGTGAGAATTTTGAAACTGTAGAGATGTATCCAACTTTTGCAAAAGAAGCTGAAGAAGAAGGTAACTCTGAAGCCGCAAGGTTATTTTCACAGATCGCAAAGGTTGAGGAACAACACCGAAACAGATATAAAAAGCTTCTGGAAAGGCTTGAAAACGGAACGCTTTATAAACGTGATGATAAGGTAAAATGGAAATGTCTTAAGTGCGGTTATGTTCATGAAGGAACCGAGCCGCCGCCCAAGTGTCCGTCGTGTCAGCATCCCCAGGAGTATTTTACACCTGATAGTCTTGATTTATAACTGATAATATGGGCTGCCCTGTTTTGAATGATAACGGGGCAGCCTATTTTTAAAAGGATATGATATGAAAAAGTGGAGATGTACAACCTGCGGTTACATCCATCAGGGAGATTCCCCGCCTGATCCATGCCCGAAATGTTTTATGAGTCAGTCTAAAAAGCCGGGTAAACTATTTGTTGAAATAAAAAGTTAATTAACTTTGGAGGTTCTTTGTAATGTCAAAAATATATTTAGAAGGATCCCCCATGAATACGAACTCGGATCTTCCGCCTTCAGGAGTCGATTTGCCGGAATTTGAACTTGTTAATAAAGACCTAGCTGCTGTTCGTATGACTGATTTTCAGAATAAAAAAATAATCTTAAATATTTTCCCAAGTATCGATACTCCGGTGTGTGCGTCTGCTGTCCGCCGTTTTAACCAGGAGGCAATGAACAGGTTGAATACGGTTGTGCTGTGTGTTTCAATGGACCTTCCGTTTGCTCAGGCAAGGTTCTGCGGTTCTGAAGGCCTTGATCATGTGATCATGCTTTCAGATTTCAGGACAGGGCAGTTCGGTAAAGATTACGGGGTTAAGATCATTGATGGTCCTTTACAGGGACTTTTAGCACGTGCTGTTGTTATCGTTGATGAAAACGGCAAGGTTCTTTATTCACAGCTTGTTGAAGAGGTCTCACTGGAACCGGACTATGAATTAGCTCTTGCCTTTTTATGAGATATAAGGGGCCTTAACAGGCCCCTTATAAGATTTAAATTTTAATAAGGTTTACGATGATTCTTTTAATTTGTTCTGTTCATTGTAAGGCACGGGAATTTTAATTTCCAGGATGCCGTTTTTAAAAGCTTTCCTGATGCTCTTTTTGTTAATACCCTGAGGAAGTTTAAACACTCTTTTAAAGTCACCCGTATTGTTTTCGGTCATAGGGTTCTGGATGTCTGCTTCTGATTTTAGATCTTTTGTTTTGCCTTCTATTATCAAAACATCGTTTTTGAAATCAACATGTATATCCTTATGATTTACTCCGGGAAGATTCATCTTGATTATATAATGATCATCTTTTTCTTTTACATCTACCTGAGGTTCCCATATCCTGTTTTCCTCAGGTGCAGAAAATTCATGATTAATGTAGTCTATATAATCGTCCCAGTTTAATAAAAGATCAAAAGGATGTCTGCTTTTTACCATACGGGTAGCCATGATAAATCCGCTATATTTTATTGGTTTATTGTCTTAGTTAAAATATAATCACGGAGACAAAAAGGTCAAGACTCCTGTCTTTATAAAAACAGATAATGTTATGAAATTAGAATTTCAGGAGAAAGACGTATTTTATTTATGCATAATATCAAAATTGTCCTGCCACTTATAATGGCCGTTATTTTTGTGTTGTTAATCAGTGCCGGGTGTACTGTCCGTAAATATGCAAAATAGAACTTAAATGCGGAACCTGTCACAGTTCTTCAATTGTATATGAGGAAAAAAGATCAGCCGGTGATTGGGATCCCGTAATTTTCGGAATGAAGGCAAGAGGACTAAGTTTATCCCCGGATGAAGAAAAGTAGCATAAGAAAGTCCTTTATAATTCATTTTCGGTAAAATAATTACTTCGTATTTAAAACTTACACGAGCCACCGCCTTTTTTTTGAATGTATTTCTGGTGGTATTCTTCGGCCCGGTAAAATTCCGCTGCTTCCTTAATTTCAGTAACGATTCTACCTTTATATTTATTGTTTTTATTTAACTCATCTTTATATTTAACTGCCTCATCTTTTTGTTCTTCATTATGATAAAAAACAACGGACCTGTACTGTGTTCCAAAATCCGGCCCCTGCCGGTTAAGTGTTGTGAGGTTATGTATTCTCCAGAAAGTCTCAATCAGTTTCCGGTAGCTGACAATACCGGGATCAAATTCGACATGAACGACTTCTGCATGGCCTGTATTTTTGGTGCAGACTTCTTCATATGTTGGATCAATTAGGTTTCCGCCCATATAGCCCACAGCTGTGGACAGCACACCGGAAATATTTTGAAATGAGGCTTCTACGCCCCAGAAACAGCCGGCACCAAAAGTTGCGATTTCTTTTGTGCCTGTATGTTTTACATCTTTTTTGTTTTCATTAATAAACGATTCTGAAAACTTTGAATATCCCTCTTCTTTCAGTTTATCCGCCGGAATAAAACGAAGTGATGCTGAATTGATACAATAACGCTGACCGGTCGGTGCCGGACCGTCTGTGAAAACATGACCCAGGTGTGCATTGCTGTTTTTATTTCTTACTTCTGTCCGTATCATTCCATGGGCTTTATCCGATGTTTCTACAATATTATCCTTATTGATGGGCCGGGTAAAGCTTGGCCAGCCTGTGCCCGAATTAAATTTATCCGTTGAGATGAAAAGAGGATCACCGGATATAATGTCAACATATATCCCTTCCTGTTTATTGTCCCAGTATGCATTACTGAAAGGCGATTCGGTCCCGTTGTCAACAGCTACATGGTACTGTTCTTCTGAAAGGATGTTTTTAAGATCCTTTTTGTTCGAATCAGAGGTATCCATTTTTATATTTCCTTTCCGGGACATTTGAGCAACGGCATAGCTTGTTATAATCAATGTGCATATTAACACAAGGAGTATTGTTGTCTTAGCGGACAACCTGTTAATGGAATTATTCATAATTAAGGCTCCTCTACAAAATCTATGGGTAAAAAACAATTTTCAACATCCGTTGTAGTTTACGAAAATCCCGGTTTATCGGGGCTTCGCTCCCCGCGACAAGCTCGGGACAGGCGAGCCACCTGCCTTCGTGAAACTTCGGCGAGGCAGGCAGCGTGCGCCCTACTTCGTCAAGACTACGAAGGACAGGCGAGGAAAAGTAGGGTTTTAAAAGCTAATAAACAAGACGCTGTTCTTTGCGTACTTCGCGCAGCACTTTGTTGCAGCGAAGCGGAAATCCCGCCTTGGCGGGGCGGTTAAATCCTACTTAATTAAATGGGTGTCAAGAACAACCCTTACATTCATAATTATAATTATCTATTTTAACTTTGTATTTTCTAATTAATATTAATAATCTACCCACATATTTTGTTAACGACACTAATTATAAATACCATAAACGGGGCAGGTTTTAAACCCGCCCCGTTTTTTTATTTAATCAATCTTTACATCGATTGATTTTGGTTTTTCTACGTTGGGTGTTGGAATGGTTAATTCCAGAACGCCGCTATGATATTTTGCTTTTATGTCTTTTTCAGTGAGACCTTCCGGGATCTTAAAACATCACTCAAAGATTCCGAATGTTCTCTCAATTCTGTGATAATTCTTATTCTTTTCTTCATTTTCAGATTTTCTTTCACCTTTGAGAATTAGATGGTTTTTTTCAAGAACAATTTTAATGTCTTCTTTTTTTAATCCGGGTAGATCTGTAGTTAAAACGTATCCGTTTTCTTTGTGCTCTATATCAACAGACGGGTACCATGAGGTTTTTGAACTATCTGTTATTAGAGTGTTATTAAAGCCGTTATCAAACTCATCATACCAGTTAACCCGGCTTTCAAAAGGTCTCGTTCTTTTATACAATGTAAGTGCCATGATCATTACCTCCTGTTATGTTCTCTCTTTAATGAAAAAATAATCACTGGCTGTCGTTTGTCAAGTATGAATGTAAGAATTAAATTTTTTCAATCGTCAGTTCTGTCATAAGTATCTTGTTTTGAGTTTCAATCTCAGGGTGTATCTTTTCAGTGTCTGCTGACATTTTTTTTATGTAATTACTGTGTCATTATGTTTTTGGCCCTATGGT
>CAYLYF010000095.1:0-15326 GCA_964387595.1 uncultured Thermodesulfobacteriota bacterium
AATTTTCTTTATCTGTATTGACAAATGTAGTGCAGAATCTTCTTTTTGTCAAGATGAAAATCGGGGGTTGTTGAAACAAAGGGGGGCGGGTTTTCCTTATTTTTTTGCCGCGGATTTACGCGGATTTTCACGGATAGGTAAAAGCAACGTCAAAAGATTTTCTCACAGAGCACGCGGAGCACACAGAGAAAGGCGGGTTGGAAAGTCAAAATCAAAAGCATATTCACAACCAGAGTCCGCAGGGAAAGGCGGGTTGGAAAGTCAAAGGGTTTTTTGGCCGCGGATTTTCGAGGATTAATACGGATTGCTTTAAAAGATTAAAAACCAGGAACAACGTTGTGTTTGTGTTTAATCCGAGGTGTCCCCGGAATTCCTGCGACCTACTGTCTCAAGCCCTTTTCAGTAATTTAAGATAGGTCTCTCTGCTCATTTCAATCACACGCATATTATTTTTGATAACAAATGTTGGTACTTCTTTATATTTGGGTATTATCACAGGTCTAACCTCACCGGGGTACTGGTAAATAAGATGGTCACCTTTTGTTCGAACATACAAACATCCAGCCATTTCAAAAATTTTGACCTGAACTTGATAATTGGTCGGTTTAATTTTCATTAAACTTAGACAGACACTTCAATAGGCGTAAATCCAACCAACTCTTTACGCACACTTAGTATTTCAGCATTAATTTCTTCTAATCCGCAATCTTCAATAAACTGATCAAAGGTTCCCAACTTTTTTGTTTCTTCGATGTTGATGATTATAGCCTCCATGAGATTTTTTTTGGCCTGATAAACATCCTCGCCACAGGAGGCAATATCTAATTCAGGACAATATGAAACATACATATTACCCTCTTTCCATATTTCTTCTGTAATGCGAAGTTTCATCTTATCCTCCTGCATTTATTGGGGTTTGACCCTGTTAAGTGTTTTTTTGGCCGCGGATTTTCGCGGATTTGGCGCGGAGCTTTTTTTTAAAAACCAGGCTCTATATCATTTAATTGGGCCTGGTTATAAAAGGCCTAAGCTTAATTTAACAGCGTAGTTGACTTCCTGCATTTTTTTTTCACTAATTTGGCCGAATCTTTGTTCCAGTCTTTCTTTGGATACAGTAAGTATCTGGCCTGTTTTAACAATGGAGGATTGCTTTAATCCTCCTTCCGGTGGATCAAGTTTTACGTTTATAGGATATATTTTAACTGAACTTGAAATAGCTGCCACAATTATAGTGGGAGCCTTTTCATTACCAATATCATTCTGGATAACAAGGGCAGGCCTTTTGCCTGCCTGTTCACTTCCTCTGGCAGGGTTCCAGTTTACAAGCCATACCTCACCTCGTACCGGAAAGTCCTTCACGAGAGAATCTCATTTTGAGCGTTAAAGGCCATATTGATAAATTCCTGGTCTTCACTTGCCATTTCAGCATATCCTTTGGCCATTAATGCTTCGGTTCTTTTTTTGAACCACAAGCTGAAAGCCTCCTGTGCCAAATGGCTCTTTGCCATGTTGCAGGATGCTGCAGCCTTTTCAACTGCCATGAATATATCCGCATCTATGGTTATGCTCATTTTTTTCTTGGTTTTCATATGGTCACCCCATCTATCTTATTTTTTATAAGATAATATATCATACAAATAGTCGCGTCAAGTATTTATAGCGGGGGTAGGCTTGCCTTATGGTGGTTAAGTAAAAGCAAAGTCAAAAGATTTTTTCTCACAGAGCACGCGGAGAAAGGCGGGTTGGAAAGTCAAAAGCTTTTCTCACAGAGCTCTCAGAGCACACAGAGAAAAGAGGATTGGAAAGTCAAAAGCTTTTTTCTCACAGAGTCCGCAGAGCACACGGAGAAAAGCGGATTGGAAAGTCAAAAGCTTTTTTGGCCGCGGATTTACGCGGATTTTCACGGATAGGTAAAAGCAAAGGCAAAAGCATTTTTCTCACAGAGCTCTCCTGCCTTTGCTAAAGCTACGGCAAGACAGGCAGAGGACGCGAAGAAAGGCGGATTGGTGCTGATCTTTTTTAAAGTGTCGGGTCTTTTAGGACTGAGAGTCTGCGTTGATCAACTCATGTTTCAGTGAAAAACTAATCATCCCTTCCACACTCTGCTGCAAATCAAGTTTATCTGTCTCAAGAACAAGAGAAGAATTTTCCGGTTCTTCATATGGGGCTGAGATCGAAAGAGATAAAAAGAAGTGCTGAAAATCATGGGTATACCGATTGTGTCGGGATACCTTTAAGACAGGAAGGCTTTTTCACCTTTGGCCTGAACAGGGGGGGGGCTGCTGGTTTGTTTTTATTGCCTTTTACGTATAGGTACGTTCGCTTTATTTCATGGCTGGTTTCTAACCGATAATTTCGGCTGATTTTTTTTCGCTGTTTCCATACCAGACAACATGCCCACTTCACCCGGAAACTTCAAATGACATTTCAGATAGTGAAACACACGCCAATCATGTTGAAGCAAACAATAGCGCAATGCGTCGCAAATGCTCCCCATTTAGAAGAAAAACAAATACATCTGCTAAATCAAAAAATAATCTTCAACGCATTTTGAATGTATATTGGGTTATTCATAATTACGTCGGAACTCACTTTACGACTAAAGAAGTTCCTGTCGTCCGTTTAGGGATAATAGGAAAAGCATTAAATGTGAAAACGCTTTTTAGCATCCAATATGTATAAATCGCATTATTATTTTTTACTACCTATTCAAGGGTAGCATTGCCATCAAACGCTCTCCCCCTTAATTCGTTGGAATCTGGATTTTTTCTTTGGCATATTTTGTTAATTTCTTTATGCAATTTTAATTCATAAGATTTTTCATTAAAGTTATCTAAAAAATAAGTTCTTGCATTTTCTGATTTTTCTAAATACTCTTTTTTATCACTTGCCAAGTGGTTTATAGAACTTTCAAACTCTTTCTGGTTCGAGTAATAAAAACCAGCATTTGATATGTCAATATGACTTTTCAAAACTTCACATTCTGAATTAACAATAGCTGGGGTTTTCATCATAAAAGCCTCGAGTACCACAAGCCCTAAACTTTCATAAGGAGAAGGATGTACTAATGCTATAGCATTCTTCATCAATAAGAGCTTTTCTTCTTCGCTTACAAAACCTTTGTAGAGTATTCCTTCGTGTTTATCATTTTTTAGTTTTCCGTCACCAATAGTAAATAATTTTATATCCTGATTACTATGTTGATAATACTGCTCGTACATTTTATAAAGCTTATCTACACCTTTTGACTCCTCTAGCCTTCCTGCATACAATATATACCTATCTTGCGTTATTGGTAATTCATTATTTATGTCAGCATTTTTGTCCTTCATTCCATAACCAATTACACTGCAATTTAACTTTTCTTTAAAAAGCCTTTTTTCTGCAAACTCTTTTTCCGGTTGTGTAGAACAAAGGTGCTTGATATTCACATATCGATAATAAGCTGGCAAATATGCTGGCAACTCATCGTGATAGGTTGGGATAAGAATAATTTTTTTTTTATCTTTTATACAATTTATCCCATAATAGGTCGTAGCATATAAATATGTCATAAATATAACTATTTCATAATTATGGTCATATTCTCTTATATATTTTAATAAATCCGCTGAATAGGGTCCTTGATATTTTATAAATTCCTCGGCAAACCCTAAAGGTAAATTTCGAGCTCTATTGTTCAAATTCTCTTTTAATTCTTCAGAAGAGCAATAAAGTGATGCTGCGTTGCCATCATATAATGTATGACACAATAAACCAAAATAATCACTTTCATAATGTCCTGATTTATTTCTTTGAAAATCTACTTTGAATCTTTTTATTATGATATTTTTTGAAAATTGTTTTTCGCCTTCTTGATAACTATTATTCCAAGTAAGGTGATCTTTAGCAGTTGTTGTTAAAATATCAATTTTATAAGATTTACTTAATAATATAGCAATTTTCAATGCATAATCTTCAGAACCTCCGATAATTTCTTCACCAAATCTCTGCACCACTAAAGCTATTTTTTTCATCCAACCCTCAATGCTTTTAACAGTGTATTCTCTATTTTTTTATTACTGTAATGCCTTAAATTATTTTGACCATTTTGCCCTAAATAATACCTATATTTATAATTTTTTGCTATTACATAAATAGCAGATGCGATCTCGCTATAATCTAATTCATCAAAAATTATTTGATTTTCTCCAATAGTTTCTAAAATTGCAGTGGTATTTAATGCAATTATTGGCAAATTATGTATTTGGGCTTCTAATATAGGCACACAAAAGCCTTCATGCTCAGACATCAATAAAAAGATGTGTGAAAATTGATAATATGTATGAAGTTGTTCAAAACTTATTTGATCATGGATTTTAATAATATCTTCCAATCCAAATTGTAAAATCAATGCTTTCATTTCATTGATATATGCATTTAAACTTGTATCAAGGCCACCTACAATATTTAAACAAATATTTCTATCGTACATTTTACTAAAAAAATCAATAGCATGTATTAAATGTTTGTGCCCCTTGTTTGGGGAAAAACGTCCTACGAAAAGTATATTAATCTGACCTTTCAGTAATTCTACTGTTAAAGACGTATCAACTTTTGTATTATTAAAATCATCAAGTTTATGAAATGGAGCCACTATTTCTATATTTTCTTTATTAACACCAAGTTCCAATATATCTTGTGCATTGAAATTTGAATCACACAAATATTTGTTCACTTTATTTAAACTTACAATTTTTTTTGTCTGTTCCCTACCATTTTTACACACCTCAGCATATAAAGCGCTGTATGGATAAAAAAAGTCTGGATAAGAGATATTGTGATATTTTATATAAATTTTACAATTTGCATCCTCAAGAATTTCCTGTCCTAAATCCCAACTAACAGCATGATGATAAATCAATATATTATTAATGTTGTCAATTAACTTGAAAAGTTTAGAACGACTTATCATGTATTCATTGGTAAACTCATCTGCTAAAAAATTCTCCGCGAAAACTTTTGTTTGAATTTTATTATTTAAAATCCCACATTGATGTCTAAGATCATTTCCAATCGCATCATGTGGCATTAATGTGGGAGTTACTATACATATTTTCATAATTTATATCCTATTACTGTATAATCTTGCCCCACTGTAAATTGAGAATTCAAAAATTTATCTTCAAGATGCAAACCTTCTATCGTATGAAGCCGTTCGATTACAACATTTACAAAACCTCTTTGTTCTATCAAAAACATTGAAGTATGTGGTGGAATTGGATTTTTATGAGTAGGATCCGTATAGAAATTACAAGCCCCAATAATCAAATTTTCAGGATTAGGTGTTTCAAAAATAACAACACCACCTGGCTTTAACACTCTTAAAGATTCATCAAAGAGACTTATTAATTTATTAAAGGGTAAATGTTCTATGATTTGAAAACCCGTAACAGCGGCAAGGCTGTCTGCGGGGATGCCTTTCAGGTAATCCAATACATCTGAGGCAATCACATCCAACCCTGTCTCCTGAGATTGAGCGACCATAACCCTGTTAATATCCACGCCTCTTGCTTTATAGCCCTCTTCCTTCATCAGTTCCAGCCATTCTCCACGTCCGCAACCCACATCCAGGATTTCGCCGCCGCCTGTTTGCTGCATTACTTTTTTGACATAAGGCAGATAAACCTTCAGGCGATCTTTGATATCCTCCCTTGTCCCACGGAATTGATCCTCAAAGGCTACATACATGGCATCATGCATATGGTCTTCCTCGGAAACCAAATTTTCAAGTTGTTCCGTGGTGAAAGGTTCGGGCAATCGTTTTCGAGCTTCATTTAAAAACATGCGAAGACGTCTTTCTTGATCAAGTAAAGTGCGTCTGTAGTTAAGGACTTTTCTGGAAATATTTTGTGCATCTTCTTTCAGAGCTGTTTCCGTGCTTTGAACCTGGGAATACATTATTTGCATTTGGTCATTTACGTTCTTGCTTTTTATAAAGGTTATAAAGGCTGTATTCTCTGAAATCTGAAGATTTTTAAGGATAGTTGGCAAATTGAGAATTCCGGTAACAATTCGCAAACCTTTCCCCAGGATTGGTATTTTGAATGAGCTCTGGATTAAAAATGGAAATAAAAGCCCCTTAATAGAAATTTTTCTACGCCTGCCCTCACTGAAATATTTCAGTCTGCCCAATATTTCCGATTTACTCAGTCTGCCGTCTCGAAGATTTTTTAAATAATATTCTTCACCCCCAAAATCTGGCAACCGACCCAATATTGCTTTATAGGCATTATTGATAAAGTCCGTGTCATGATATTTAATCAAATCATTCAGAGTGTAGATTTGCTGATCAGGTAGTGCCGGCACATCAGATTCTAACTGGTTTTTAGGCAGTACAGTACATGAGGGCAGGGGGGGGGTGACGCAGGATTGATAATAGGTGTCTGGTGAAGATACGGGGTCAGTCGCAGCCCGCTTTTTTTGAATTCTGACTTCTTCCCTGATCCGCTCCATGATTTCATCAATGCTGATTTCAGGTGTTTTTTTTTCAATCATGAGGGTTCTCCGTTTCATTTATAACCTGCAGTTCCGGTTTTAAACGAACCAGACCTAAAAAAGTAACATCTCCTCCGGTAACGATTTCAAACGCAGAAGACTTATCCATCCAATGAAAGCATTCATTAACATGAGTGTCGTCAGTATGAAGCGCAACAGTTAGGGTATACTTGCCCGGGCCAAGATTAAACTCATTAAAAACATACCTTAGAGAGAGCGTTTGGCCTTTTTCAATACGTATCTTTTTGTTAAGATAAAAAGAATTTGTCCCATAGATGTCCTGCCCGAATTTATCGCGTATTCCAATCCCTACGGTAAAATTTTCAACAGTTTCCTGTCCCGTTAATCGAATTGTAAATTCTGCGGGACGACCGGATGTCAATACTTTTGATGGGTTGTTGTTCTCATCAAGAAGCGCCACACTGTCAATCCTTACTTTGTAGTTACCATATCCAGAGGACAGGACATTATCCGCCTGATATCTGATTTCCTCTCCCTTTGAGCGTTTTGCAAGAAGAAAGTTATAAGTATTGATAATTGTTTCAGGGTCACCATGTTCAACAACATTACCACTTTCCAGTAAAATTGCTTTATCACACAAGACTTTAACTGCGTTCATATCATGAGAGACAAAGATAATTGACCCCCCCTCTTTTTTGAATTCTTTTATCTTTCGCATACATTTTTGTTGAAAATAAGCATCTCCCACAGACAAGGCTTCATCTACCACAAAGCATTCAGGATCTGCATGAATTGCAATGGAAAAGGCAAGGCGCATGACCATGCCGGAGGAATATGTTTTTATGGGTTCATGGATAAATTCTTTGAGTTCTGTAAACTCAATTATTTCACCAAGACGTTCCTCTGTTTCCCGGCGTGAAAGCCCAAGATATGTTGCATTATGAAAGATATTGTCCATGCCTGAAAACTCGGCGTTAAATCCTGTGCCCAGTTCAAGAAGGCCGGTAATTTTACCGGATATATGGATATTGCCGCTATCAGGTATAAGAATACCGGTTAAGATTTTTAGAATAGTTGATTTACCAGATCCATTTTCACCGATGATACCCAGTGTTTCGCCTTCCTGAACTTCAAAACTCACATTGTTAAGGGCAGGAAATACCCGGTGAAAACTGCGACGCAGAATAATTTCCTTGAGCCTGTCTGCAGGAGATTTGTAAAGTTTAAAAGTCTTGGATATATTTGATACCGAGATCATTTTTGTGATGATACCTTTTTAAAAAGAGTCAGGGTTTCATTGGCTGTTCGTTCCCAGCTAAAACTCTTTGCCTGGAGGTGTCCCCGCCTGATAAGTTCTGTTCTTTTCTCACTGTTCATCACCACGGTTTCAATGGCATCAGAGAGTTCGTTACTTTTTTGCGGATTAATAAAAAGCCCGGCATCTCCGGCTGCTTCCGGCATGCTGGCAGCATTTGAACAGATCACCGGACATCCGCAGGCCATGGCTTCAACAATCGGCAGGCCAAATCCTTCGTAGAGACTTGGGTAAACAAGGGCAGTTGCTCCATTGTATATTTCAACCAGGTGTTCATCCGGAACATGTCCGATAATATGGATACGGTTCTTAAGACTTGTGGATTTAATCTTTTCAAGCCAGTCTTTATCGCCCCAGCCCTGCCAGCCGACAAGAACCAGGGGGATATCAACGCTGACGGAGTGCATGGCTTCAATTAAAAGATTGATATTTTTTCTGGGTTCAAGTGAGCTTACAAAAAGCAGGTATGATTCCGGAAGCTTATATTGCTGTTTGACTTTTTTCACCTCTTCAGCTGTTCTGAGGCCAAAAATGGGATCAGGTGCAAGAGGAATGGCTGTGACCATTTCCGGGGGTACGCTGAATTCATCGATGATTTCCTGCCGGATAAATTTTGAGATGGTCAGGATATGGGTGGCATATGACATTCGGCGTTTAAGGAAATACTCAAAAAACCAGACCCTTTCACGGGGATGTGTTTCCCTGAACCTGCGCAGGGATAGATCATAGATTGAATAGACTGTAGGTATGTTCGTCATTTTCGCCGGTACGAAAGCGGTTTCGTGGTAGAGGTTAAATGAGTTTTTACTACAGATGCCGCGCAGTATGTTTTCATATCTCAGCCAGTGAAAAGCCCGCAGACTAAAAACAACAGGATCCGGTAATTTCCAGACAGCGGCAGTTGCTTTTTGCCATTTGCCTGTATCAGCGAGGGGGGGCATTGAATGAAACAGCTTTTTACCCGCAAGATAAGAAATGTCAACCTGTTCCATTTTTGCCATGGTTTGATACATGTTTCGCAAATATCTGGCAATACCGGTCAGTAGTCCGGTCATGGGTGCTGCATTTACTAAAATTTTCATAATTTTTTTGTCATATTAAGAACCAGCGGGTAAAGATAAAAAATGCCGCTAAGAAATAAAAAATGCAGAATTAGAATCAGATATACCTTGATGTGGCTGTTTATCCGCTTCCAGACCCGGTAAGCTGCTGATATAAAAATACCTGACCAGCATAAAAGAAAGAAGAATTCTATCATAAAAAGTCTCTGATGTCCTTTTCCAGATAACGAAACATAATATAAGAAAAAAACAGGATGCTGTGCGTAATAACGGTTAAAATTAAAAGAGAATTGAAAGACGGGTAGTCATTGAATGCAAATATTCTATGATAGGATTCTATTAGAATATATGCCGGGTTGAAAACAATCAGTTTTTGTACAAATCCCGGCAGAATGTCAACTACATACACAATTGGGGTAAACCAGAACCATAACTGGATAATTACACCTGTTATTTCCTTCACGTCTCTTATAAAAACAGTCAGCACGGCTGCAAATAAACCCAGACTGAAAGCGAGCAGCTGCTGAAGGTAGTAGATGAATGGCAAAAGAAGAAGACTCCTGTGAAAAGAGTAATCCTGAAATACCAGATAAATAAACAGAATTGTCATTGATAACAGATATGTTATTGCTTCAGACAGATTAATTTGAAGAAGTAGAGAAGGAAGTGAAGTGTTTACCTTGGAAATTATATGTTTTTTGTCAAGAAACGCGGATGTTGATCGGCTTATGGTTGTTGCAAAACTTGTCCATGGGATCAGGCCCGCGGCAAGGTAAATGCCGTATGCATTCATGTCAGAGGAGCCCGGTAGACGCGCCCCCATCAATTTTCCGAAGATGACTATATATATGAAAAGATTTACCAGCGGCCAGATGATGGCCCAGAGGGAACCCAGAACTGAACCTGCAAACCGTTCTTTAAAATCACGTTTGGTAGATTCGATAATAAATGAAGCGTTGAGTGTTGACATGGATGCAGAAGTTCTCTGTTAGTTGTTTATGTTTGTTTCCTTAATAAAATATTTAGTTATTCTGCAAGGTCAAAAGCATTCCTCTCACAGAGTCCGCCTGCCTTTGCTAAAGCTACGGCAAGACAGGCAGAGAACACGGAGATTGAACATCGAACATCCAACGTCGAATGAAAACCAAGATTAAAGATTCAATACTCTTTGCTACAACACCCGTCTTTCTCTGCGAGCTCTAGCGCAGCGGGCGAGAAAATACCCTATGTTATTTTGTAGATTTCAAATTTTCAAGTTCAGCTTCAACCATTAGTCTTGCAACATCATTGGTATTATACTTGGCTTTCCATCCAAGAATACTTTCGGCCTTGCCCGGATCAGCTTGAATTGATTGAATATCTGTGGGCCGTAAAAGGCTTTCACTGGACTGGACATGGTCTTTCCAGTTCAGTGAAAGCTCCTGAAACACTGTAGATACAAAATCGGTTAAACTATATGTTTCTCCAGTGGCAACAATATAGTCGTCAGGGCTTTCCTGCTGCAGCATTGACCACATCGCACTCACATACTCCGGCGCCCACCCCCAATCACGTTCAATTGAGATATTCCCCAAAAGTAGTTTTTCATCACTGCCGCCGGCAATACGGCAGGCTGTTTTAACAATCTTCTGAGTAACAAAACGTTTCGGCCGGAGAAAGGATTCGTGGTTAAAAAGAATTCCGGTACAGGCAAAAAGGTTATACGCTTCACGGTAGTTTGCTACCTGCCAGTACGCAGCCGCTTTAGCAACGCCGTAGGGACTGCGAGGTTTAAAAGGATCCTGTTCGGTTACAGCTTTACCATCGCTGTTTCCAAAACAGTCGCTTGAACCGGCATTATATAGTTTTGTTGGGATGTCTAAAAACCTGATCACCTCAAGTAAATTCAGGTTGGCTATGCTGATGCTTTCAAATGTTTCAACCGGTTGATCAAAAGAGAGGCTAACAGAGCTTTGACCGGCAAGATTGTAAATTTCATCCGGTTTGTAATGGCTTATAACCTGTAAAACACTCCTAAAATCGTGAATAGAGGCAGAAACCAGTTCTATTTTATCTTTTATTCCCAATCTAAGCAGGTTAGGGAATGAAGAGCCCTGGGCATCCCGGGAAATCCCGATTACCCTGTAATTTTTTTTTAAAAGAAATTCTGCAAGAAAAGTTCCGTCCTGACCCGAAATACCAAATATAACAGCCGTTTTCATTATATTCTCCTGAGGATATTATTATATATGATCAAAGCTTTAAGACCCAAAAATTTTCTATGATCCTTCATGTACCTGATGAAACTGATACAGTATTGTTTGATTATAAACTATATGTTTAAAAGCCGTGGTCTTTGGTTTGCCCCGGTTTATAACAGTATACAAAATCAGTGAACAAGTAAGGGCGAAAATATTCAGGGCACTGTCTGCTGGAGAGCATCGATTGTTCAGCTCCGCACCTTCGGTTACATTAAGGATTAATAATTTATGCAGCCTTTTAAAATAGTTGGATATTGATTGCTGTCATATTAGTTTAAGCGGGTTAAATGTCTCACCTGATAAAAGACACATTATTAGCATTTAATTTAATATTTTACAAGTAATAATATGTTTAACTATAATTAGAAGAAAAACATAATTGATAAGAAGTAAGTGTGGCTGGGGGCTGGGTGTTGACTCTTGTTTCTTATTGAATTGCATATTTGTTAAATGGTTGAATGATGGCAAGCGGTTAAGTAAAAGAAAAGTCAAAAGCATTTCTCTCACAGAGCACACGGAGAAAGGCGGGTTTAAACGTCAAAAGCTTTTTTCTCACAGAGTCCGCAGAGCACGCGGAGAAAGGCGGATTGGAAAGTCAAAAGCATTTCTCTCACAGAGCACACAGAGCACACGGAGAAAGGCGGGTTTAAACGTCAAAAGCATTTTTCTCACAGAGTCCGCAGAGCACGCGGAGAAAAGCGGGTTTAAAAGTCAAAACATTTTCTCACAGAGTACGCGGAGCACACAGAGAAAGGCGGGTTTGAAAGTCAAAAGTTTTTTTGGCCGCGGATTTTCGCGGATTAAACGCGGATTGGAAAGTCAAAAGCATTTCTCTCACAGAGCACGCGGAGAAAAGCGGATTGGAAAGTCAAAATCAAAAGCATATTCACCACCAGAGCACACCTGCCTTTGCTAAAGCTACGGCAAGACAGGCAGGGAACACCCCGCTGGGGCAGGCTTGTCTTAATGTGGTTGTTGGGGGTTTTTTGCCGCGGATTTACGCGGATTTTCACGGATTCTTTTTTGTTTTATTGGGTAATTGCAAGATCCAGAACAATGTATCTGCGTTCATTTGTGTGTATCTGCGGCCGAATTTATTTTAAGTTATGGCGGGGTCTGACCCTGATAAGTGTTTGTTATTGAAAGAGAATCGTTGCAATTTTGGGTGTTTTTCCCTCTTAGAGCCGAGTTGGGGGCAAAAACAGCGTTTTAATAATTTAGCCACAAGCACTTGGAGTCAGGTTTGGTTTTAATTTATTAAGGGAAATAACGATAAATATCTTTGCGGTGTAAAGCACGAATAAAAACAACCAAATCATCTTCTATTCTTATACCGATGCGGTAACTTCCAAGGCGAATCCGATAATAATCACTTTCACCTTTAAGCTTTTTGAGGTTAGCGATCGTGGAAGTCGTTTGAGCCTGTTCAATACACTCAATAGCCTCTTTTACACGATTCAGAAAAGTAGAATCGTTTTTCCGGCTTTGTAAATCTCGGGCGAAACTTTTTCTAAAATCTGTTTTCATGTAACGTCTTATTTAGTTTCCAGAATTTGAAAAATCTCACCCCTACTAGCCGGGCCGGAATTTTCGCCATCCTGAATAGCCCGAACTAGGGCAATATCTTCCATTACTTCGACCAACAAATCATGTACTGCTTCTTTTTTCTCTTCAATCGCTTCTATAATCGCCTGTTTGAAGAGATCCTTAATTTTCTTATCATCAATCAGTGTTTCCATGTCATACCTCTTCATGTTTCCATTTAATAATTGATCATAGAATACTAAAATTATTCGTTGTGGTCAATTCTAAAGATGGTCATCTTCAGCCGGTTTCAAGACTATACTTTTTTTCTGTGAGCAATCCGAATGATGGTTATTATTGATCAAGTGGGGTCTGAGTCCGTTAAGTGTTTTTTTGGCCGCGGATTTTCGCGGATTGGAAAGTCAAAAGCATTTTTCTCACAGAGTCCGCAGAGCACGCGGAGAAAGGCTGGTTTAAACGTCAAAAGCTTTTCTCACAGAGTCCGCAGAGCACACAGAGAAAGGCGGGTTTGAAAGTCAAAAGACTTTTTGGCCGCGGATTTTCGCGGATTAAACGCGGATTGGAAAGTCAAAAGCTTTTTTCTCACAGAGTCCGCAGAGCACGCGGAGAAAGGCTGGTTTAAACGTCAAAAGATTTTCTCACAGAGTACGCGGAGCACACGGAGAAAAGCGGATTGGAAAGTCAAAGTCAAAAGCTTTTTTCTCACAGAGCTCACAGAGAAAGGCTGGTTTAAAAGTCAAAAGCATTTCTCTCACAGAGCTCTCAGAGGCTACGGAGAAAGGCGGGTTGGAAAGTCAAAATCAAAAGCATATTCACCACCAGACACAGAGAAAAACTAATTATTTTTAAAAAGATTACTTCTGTAAGCTATGTGAGAAATTATTTATCCTCTGCGGACTCTGCCTGTCTTGCCGTAGCTTTAGCAAAGGCAGGTGAGCTCTGTGAGAGCCTATTTGTTTTATTGGGTAATTGCAAGATCCAGAACAATGTATCTGCGTGTATCTGTGGCTTAATTTATTTTAAGAAGGTATAAATACTCCCCCTTTTTGGCTAAACGCCAAAAAGGGGGAGTATTTAAGCTGTTTTTCAGTTATTATGCTGTTGCAGCTTCAAGGGGTTCTGTACAGGTTATAAGGTCAATAATCATATCAAAGATGCTTGAGATCAGGCAGACATTATCACCGCATACTGAAATTTCAGAGACCATTTCAAGAATCGAATCAAAAATACAGGCGACGACTGTATATTCACCCTCCGCATCTGCACATATGATGATATCAATCACCATTCCAAATATTGTCGTGAGCATGGCTACAGTTGTTGTGTCCTGCTGTATTGCTGTGATCGCATCGAAAATAGCACTGAAGATACAGCCGGTGACAATTGCGGTACTGTTATCCGCAGTAAGTTCATAAGTTGAGTCCGGGGAGGCAGCCTGTACAGACGGAACCTCAGCTGTATAAAGCAGTGTTAATGTCAGTGCTAATATACTTATTATTCCTAGTAATTTTTTAATTCCTGTTAACATCTTTTTCTCCTTTTTTTGTTTTTATTTTCTATATTAATTTCTTTTCCGTTTGTTAATTAAGCTATTTTCGCATATATAATTTTGATTTGTCAACAGGAATATATATTATACTTACAAATGCTGTAACCTTGCTGATTTACAAAAGTTATTACAGCTTCAAAGGCAGTATTGTATTGACAATAATCTGAGATTAAGAGATTCTTTTACACAAAAATACAAGTTGATAATTTGAAAAAATTAATTTTCTGGAGGTTAAAATGAAAGTTTTGACAGCAGTGTGTGTAATGGTTTTTATGCTTAGTCTGGTAAATATAAATGTTTCGGCAGCCGAACAAATCGCAAAAAAAACAAAACAAAAAGCCGGGTTAAAAATGGATGTTGATAAAATGGATGCTGATAATGACGGTAAGATCAGCCTGGATGAATGGAAAGCGGATTCTACCGCGAAATTTAAAGCCATGGATTCTGATAAGGATGGTTATTTGACAAAAAAAGAGATGCCGTCAGCCAGAAGGAAGAAAAATGCCGCTCAAAGAAAAGAAAGAATATTTAAGACTTCTGATAAGGATCAAAATGGAAAAATAACGAAAGATGAATGGTGCGCGAAGAGAGTGAAGCTGTTTAAGACCCTTGATAAAAATGGTGATAATAAAATTGATGAAACGGAGTTGAAAAATCCACAAAAACAGCTTGCAGCTTTAGATAAGGATAAAAATAAGACGGTTAGTATGGATGAATTTTTAGCCAGAGAATTGAAAAAGTTTAATAATCAGGATGTTAATAAGGATGGGGTGCTGGTTAAAGACGAGATAAAGGTAAAGGAAAGAAAAAGCAAAAAAGGCAAAAAAACAAAAAGAGAAGGTAAATCAGAAAAGTAATATGAGCTTTGGTTAACCTTTTTATCGGTGCAAGGCTGATTTGAATTATTAATGCCCCGTTATTTGACGGGGCATTTTTGGGTATTGGTGCTGAGTATTTTTTTTGTTAATATCGGGGTCGATTAAAATGTTGCTTCATCAACAAAATCTGTGGGTAACTTTTTAGTATTTATTATAGAATGCAAAGTTAAAACAGTTGGTTATCAATATAAATACCCCGACTTTTCTTAGCGTTAATTTTTATTGAAGAACCTTATTTAA
>CAYLYF010000096.1:0-14992 GCA_964387595.1 uncultured Thermodesulfobacteriota bacterium
TGTCTGTCCATTAAAACTTGAAATAAGCAAAATTGGGACAGGCTCTAATTAATCAAACTGGCATAAATAACATAAATGTGTTATCCATTCTACTAGAGTCGTAGATTAAACTTGGGAGTCTTTGTCCCTTTAGTAATGGCTTGTATCAACAGTATAACACCCTTCATTTATCTAAGAGAGCATTAGGAGCTAGCGTACAGTACCGTTTATAAAAAGCTGCTGAGGATATAAAAAAATGTGGAAAAATTGGATAGTTCAGATGCTTTTTGGTTTGGCTGTAGTTTTGCTTGTTGTTTACAGTTTAAATATACTTTTGAGCCAGAAGGATAACCGGTTTCGCCCAATCCGTCAAATCAGCCTGAAAGAAATCGCAGATAAAACCAGCGAAAAAGCACTCTCACACAAAACAGGGGCAACAACGATCAGAGTTGCTGTGGCTCCGGTGATATCCCCGGAAAGTTCTTTGAGGATGTACCAGGAGTTTGTAGATTATCTTGCCCTTCAGCTTGACCGGAAAGGTTTTCTCATTCTGCGAAACAGCTATGCCGAGATCAACAACCTGATCCGTCAAAGAGAATGCGACCTGGCCTTAATCTGTACCTATCCCTTTGTTCAGGGTGAACGCGATTTTGGCCTGCAGGTGATCGCTGTTCCGCAAATTAACAACAAGACGACCTATCAGGCCCTGATTGTCGTACCTGCAGACAGTACAGCAAAAACACTTCTGGACCTCCAGGGTAAGCATTTTGGATCCTCGGATCATCTCTCGACTTCAGGATGGCTGTACCCGGCTGTCTGGCTGCTGAATCATGGTAAGGATCCTGAACACTTTTTTTATGAACATATCCTTACGGGCAGCCATGACAAGTCTGTCAATGCTCTGATCAAAGGTTATGTTGATGCGGTATCCGTGCACAGCGTGGTATACGAGCAAATGGCCCGCACCGATAAAAATATCCGAGAGAATACCCGTGTTATAATGATATCAGAGGATTACGGGATGCCGCCTGTGGTTGTTCACCCGAAAACAGACCCGCAGCTGAAAAAGAGAATCCAGGACATCATGCTTTCAATGCACACCAGTGAAGAGGGAAAAGCGGTTCTAGCTAAACTGGGAATCGACCGTTATGTACTCGCTGAACCAACGCTACATGACAGCGTGAGAAAGGCAGCACAGACATGGGAAACTAAGCAATGAAAGAAACTCGGGGTCCAATCAGACAACTATGGACATGGATTGTGTCTGTACCGATCTTTATCAAGATCATGGGCACCGGAATTATCGTGGCTTTTATTTTCGGCAGTGTTGTGCTCTACCAGGTGCGCAGCAGCCTTTCCGAGGCCCTCTACCATATTCTTGAAAGAAGAACTCTGACAGCCGCTCAGACCCTTGCTCCCGATATTGAAAGACTCCTGGTAAAGGGTAATCTTTTTGCTTTAAAAAATCGGCTTTTAAAAGCGAAGCAAACCAATCCCGACATTTCCTATATTATTGTTGAAGACCGTAACTGCACCATACTTGTTCATACCTTTAAACGTTCGGTACCGCCGGACCTGGTTGAATTAAGACCGTCTACCGGCAGCAAACAGGCTCCGGTCCAGGTGTTTGGAAGCGAAAAAGGCCTTATCTTTGAAGCCGCAAGCCCTCTGATTAACGGCAGTGCCGGACAGCTGAGGCTCGCAAAAAACGATCGGGCCGTCATTTCACAGCTTGCATCACTTACACGCTTATTGCTTTTAACTCTGAGTCTCTGTATGGCAATCGGGCTGGGTCTGGCTTTGCTGTTGACCTATATTCTGACAAGACCCATCAAAAACCTGCTTTTGGCAACCCGCCGTATCAGTCAGGGTGATTTTAATTTCAGGGCCAGAGTATATTCAAATGATGAGATCGGCAGGCTTTCAAGTGCCTTTAACCTCATGGCTGAGAATCTTAAAATGTCTCAGAGTGAAGTACAGGAAAAAGAGGCCGGCCGACAGGCACTTTTAGAAAAAATAGTACTTACCCAGGAGGAAGAACGGGGTAAAATTGCCAGGGAACTGCACGATCAGCTGGGTCAAACACTTTCTGTTCTCCTGATGGAAATACAGATGCTCAAAAGCACCGGGAAGGAACAGGAAGAGAGCTGCCGCAGTCTTGAGACCCGGACCCTTCGGCTCATTGATGATGTCCGCCGACTGGCATGGGGCATGCGCCCTTCAATCCTGGATGATTACGGAATTGAAGTCGCGCTTTCACGCTACATCACCGAGACAGCAAAAGTTTGCGACTTTGAAATCGATTTTCAGCATATCAGCCCCCCGGAGATAGACCGTCTGCCCATTCAAACCGAAGTCACCCTCTACCGGATCGCCCAGGAAGCAGTTACAAACATCATCCGTCATGCACAGGCTGCTCAGACCGGTGTCATCCTGACCAGAAGCAAAAAGAACACCATCATGCTGATCGAAGATGACGGCAGGGGTTTTGATCCTGAGCACACAGCCCATGACGGGTTTGCCCACATGGGCCTGATCAGCATGCGGGAGCGGACCGCGCTGATCGATGCCGAACTCATGGTAGAATCAGCTCCCGACAGAGGGACCACCATCAGAGTGAAAATCAACCACAAAAAGGAGGATTAAGAATGTCTATCAGAATCTTGATTGCTGATGACCATGCAGTATTTAGAAGCGGGCTCATGGCTTTACTTGAAAAGGAAGAGGACATTGAAGTGGCAGGTGAAGCCGGCACAGGACCTGAAACATTAAAAAAGGCTCAGGAACTTTCTCCCGATGTCCTTATCCTTGATATCAACATGCCTGAGATGAACGGAACCATGGTTGCGGAAAAGGCGTTAACGGTTCAGCCCGATCTTAAAATAGTTGTACTCACCATGCATGAGGACGAACACTACCTCCAGGAACTTTTAAAAATAGGGATCAATGGTTATGTTTTAAAAAAATCCACCCAAACAGATGTGGTTCAGGCTATCCGTGCAGCCAGCCGCGGTGAACACTATATAGATTCATCTCTTTCTTCATTTGTTGTATCTAAATATGCCGGGCTGCCCGGGAAAAAACCGGACTCAAAGAAAGACATTTTAACCCCCCGCGAGCAGGAAATCTGCGGTTTACTGGCCTATGGCCATACAAACAGTGAAATTGCTGAAAAACTTTTCATTTCTGAACGTACGGCTGAATTTCACCGTTCAAACATATTCTCAAAACTCGATTTTAAGAGCCGGGCAGAACTGGTCCGATTTGCCATTGAAACCAACCTGATGAAGCTTTCATAATTTCTTTCACACCTATTACCTAATAATTTCCCACAGGTTATCTAAAAAAAACAGGTGTTTTCTGCTGTTGCAGGATATTCCCTTCAATTCTATTATATAGGAAATACGGATATATTTTTTATGCCCGTTTAATCGCTTCACAAAGGCTAAAACAACACAAATACTTTATATCAAACTGGAAAGAAGTGTTAAGCATTTCATCTGAAGAGAAAAACATGACAATGAGGGTGTTAATTGCCGATGATCATGCAGTATTTCGCAGCGGACTCAGGGCCTTACTTGAAAAGGAAGAGGACATCGAAGTAGAGGGTGAAGCCGGCACAGGATCTGAAACTGTAAAAAAGGTCTATAATATCTCTCCCGATATCCTTATCCTTGATATTAACATGCCTGATATGAACGGTATGATGGTTGCTAAAAAAGTATTAACGGATCATCCTGACCTTAAAATAGTTGTTCTAACCATGCATGATGACGAACACTACCTCCGTGAATTTTTAAAGATCGGGGTCAAAGGTTTTGTTTTAAAAAAATCCACCCAAACAGAGGTAGTACAGGCCATCCGTGCAGCCAGCCAGGATAAATACTATATAGATTCATCCCTGCCTTCATCTGTTTTATCTAAGTATTCGCAATCACCGGGAAAGAACTTAGAAAAAAAGAAGGATATTTTAACCCCCCGCGAGCAGGAGATCTGCCGCTTGCTTGCTTATGGTCATACAAACAGTGAAGTAGCCGAAAAACTTTGTGTTTCTGAACGAACAGCTGAATTCCACCGTTCAAATATTTTCTCAAAACTCAATTTCAAAAGCCGGGCAGAACTGGTTCGCTTTGCTATTGAAACCTCTCTGATGAAGAATTCCTGATTTTATTCAAACCTTTTACCTGTGTATTTTCCACAGGTAAAATATAAAAAAAACAGGTGTTTTCTGCTGTTGTTGAAAGTCCTGTTAAACAGTACACTTATCTACAAGAGTGGTAGATTTTAAATAAACTCTGGTTAAGGGATCCAAAAAAAAGGCAAAAAGCCTAAAAACAACAAAAGTTAAAAAACAACTAGAAAAAGGAGAAAAAAATGACGAAAAAAATGTTAGCAATCGTAACACTCTGCGTTTCACTTCTATTTTTATGCAGCTGCGATGGTACCGACCCTCAAGCTCTTCTTGACGCGGTAGCTATAGCTTCAGCAGAACATGGCGCATCAGGACATGGCGATGCAGCAGCAGAGGCATTTGTACATTGGGATGAAGACGGGGAAGTATCAGCAAGCTGTGCAGCTTGTCACAGTACGCCTGGTTATCTGAACCATGTGGCAGGAGTCGAAGCCGTAGCAACAGAACTCGGAACAACAGTTGAATGTCTTGCCTGTCATAATGACGACGCAATGGCGCTCACCTCTGTCACCTTTCCATCAGGCGATGAAATTACAGGTCTCGGTAACGAAGCCATATGTATGCAGTGCCACTCAGGCCGCGCATCAGGATTAAGCATTGACGAAGCCATTACTGAATCAGGAATCACAGACGATGATACTGTAATGCCGGATGCAGGTTTCACAAATATTCACTACTATGCAGCAGCAGCAACCTTATACGGTTCTGATTCAAATGCCGGATATGAGTATGATGAAGACATGAATGGCGCACATGCCCACGCAGCTATTGAAAATAAGTGCTACGGATGTCATGACCAGCATTCTCTGGAACTTGTTGAAACAGGCTGTACTGAATGTCATGCCTCAGTGCCGGATACATCTGCTACAATAAGTGCTCTTGCGGATGACCTCTACGAAGCCATTCAGACAAACGCAGCAGCCAACAGTACTGCAATCATCTATGAGTCCTTGACATATCCATACTTTTTCAAAGACACCAATGCAAACGGTGATGTTGATGAAGGTGAAGCAAGCTATAGCAACCAGTACAAAGGCGCATGGACACCAAGCCTGCTTAAAGCAGCCTATAACTACCAGCTGGTTCTTAAAGACCCGGGTGCATACGCGCATAATTCAAGATACATCAAAGAGTTGATAGCAGCTTCTATTGCTGATCTGGACTAAGCTCTGAGCTGTTAAGAAAAGATAAAACTAAAAAGGGAAGACATTAATTTGTCTTCCCTTTTTGTTTATGTATTCTTATTCTGTTTTACTAACTCCAACAATACAAAGCTGGCAAAATGAAAAGTCCAAATGGATACTTACCGTAACAAACCACGGAGAGTATCTCGGCAATTAAACCTGATTATTTTAGCTACATGCCGCTTAACGCCACACAAAATGTTTCGTATGCGCGGCATGCTTCCGACCAAGGCGCGCAAGTCCGAAGGAGTGAGGCGTACTTTCTCGTACGCCGCAATGACTGAGGGCGCAACGCCGAAGTTGGGCTTTCAGGAAGCCAACAACTAATATTTAAACACTGCTCCGGTACTCGCAGAAGTCACCATCTGTGAATACCGGTAGGCATATCCGGTTTTGATCTTGGGTTCAGGTGCTTTCCATCCGGCTTTTCTTTTTTCGATCTCGGCATCCTCAACATTCAGAGTGATCCTGTTATTTGGGATATCTATTTCAATTTCATCCCCGTCTTCAACAAAGGCGATCATACCGCCGTCTGCTGCTTCAGGAGAAATATGACCGATAGCAGCCCCCTTGGTACCGCCACTGAAACGGCCGTCTGTGATCAATGCAACATCCTTATCCAGCCCCATACCTACAATGGATGAAGTGGGCGTCAGCATTTCCCGCATACCCGGCCCGCCTTTGGGACCTTCATAACGGACAACAATAACATTTCCGGGTTTTATCTTTCCGCCAAGGATATCCGCCACCGCGTCTTCTTCAGAATCAAATACCCGCGCCGTACATTTACGGGTCATCATCTCAGGCGCAACACCGGACTGTTTCACCACACAGCCGTCCGGAGCAAGGTTCCCTTTTAAGATTGCTATTCCGCCTTCCGGGCTGTGGGGCTTATCAATAGGAAGAATAACATCATGATTTTTGACCTCAACCGCATTAAGGCTCTCTTGAAGCGACATACCGGTTGCGGTCATACAGCTGCCGTTGATCAGACCTTTTTTTGACAGCTCCTTCATCACCGCCATGATACCGCCGGACCTGTCCAGATCCTCAATATGATTCGGACCGGCAGGGCTGAGGGCACAAAGGTGCGGTGCTTTTTTGCTTATTTCATTAAAAATATCAAGGCCAATATCTATTCCAGCCTCATGTGCGATGGCAGGCACATGCAGAACCGTATTTGTTGAACAGCCAAGCGCCATATCAACCGCAATGGCATTCCTGAAAGCTTCCGGAGTTGCAATATCAAGCGGCTTGATATCCTTTTCAACAAGCTCCATTATTTTCATCCCCGCATATTTGGCAAGCCGCTTACGCGCTGCGTAAACAGCAGGAATGGTTCCATTTCCCGGAAGGCCCATGCCGAGCGCCTCGGTAAGACAGTTCATTGAATTGGCCGTAAACATGCCTGCGCAAGATCCACATCCCGGGCAAGCGGTGTCCTCAAGTTCTTTAAGCTCGTCTTCAGTCATCTTTCCTGCTTTTACCCCGCCCACACCTTCAAACACGGTTATCAGATCTGTTTCTCCGTCACCCTTTTTCCCTGCAATCATAGGCCCGCCGCTCACCACAACCGTTGGAATATTCAGTCTCATGGCTGCCATCAGCATACCGGGAACGATCTTATCGCAGTTCGGTATCATCACCAGTCCGTCAAAAGGATGGGCCATCGCCATGACCTCTACAGAATCCGCAATAAGCTCACGGCTTGAAAGCGAATATTTCATGCCTTCATGGTTCATGGCAATCCCGTCACAAACACCTATGGTGGGAAACTCAATAGGGGTTCCGCCTGCCATCCGAACACCTGCTTTTGAAGCCTCTGCAATAGTATCCAGATGAACATGTCCGGGAACGATCTCATTTTTTGAATTCACAACCCCTATCATGGGACGTTTTATCTCTTCATCCGTATAGCCCATTGCCTTAAAAAGGGACCGGTGTGGAGCCTTTTCAATTCCTTTTTTCATTTTATCGCTTCGCATTTCTTCCTCCAAAATAAATTAAATTCATGACCCGTAAATTTGCATAGGGCATAGCGCAGAGAGCATGGCATACAATTGTTTTATTCCGCAATCCGCATTCCCCACTCTGCATTCATTTAATAATCGTCCAAAGAATTATTTTTTTCAACCTAAAATAAAAACATCTTGACAAAAAAAACACCTTAAAGTAAAAGTATAACAAATGTTCAATATGATTACTGGAGGCAAAATGGCAGACAAACTTACCCTAAAACAGGAGCGTGTGTTTAATTTTATAATAAAATATAAGGCACAAACCGGCTATCCTCCCACTGTCCGTGAAATAACCGAAAACCTGGGACTTTCGGGACCGAACAGCGCGAAAAAATTTCTGGATCTACTGGAAAGAAAGGGCTGGATCAGAAAGACCGCAAAAAGCTCCAGAGCTATTGAAATACTGGGTGACAATAAGGCTCTGCCCTATATGATTCCCGTGGTGGGGAATATCCAGGCCGGGACGCCGATACTTGCCATAGAAAATATTGAGGAAAATATTTCAATAGACCCATCACTTGTAAAGGATAAAGAGTCTTTCTTCCTTAAGGTAAGGGGAAACAGCATGATAGATGCCCACATCATGGATGGAGACCTTGCCATGGTCCGTCCGCAAAACACAGTTGAACAGGGTGAAATAGCAGCAATCCTTATCGGAGAAGAAGCCACCATCAAATACTTCTTTAAGGAAGAAGAAAATATCCGCCTCCAGCCGGCAAACCCTGAAATGGATCCCATTCTAATAAAAGCAGACGAAGAAAGCGTAAAGATCATCGGAAAGATCACGGGTATTGTGCGGAAGATGGATTAACAATGGTTATATTTTTAAATGAGAAAATAAAAGTCGGCGCCGTGTTTAAAAACGGCAGCGTTTTTCCAAAATGGTTTCAGTGTAAAAACAAAAAAATAACAGTGGAAGAAATCACCTATTCATGGAAAAGAAAGAACGGGGGAAACAGTCTAATCCATTTTTCCGTGACGGATGGCGCCAACCTGTATGAACTCTCTTTTCAGCCGGAAAGTCTTTTATGGAACCTTGAAGCCTGTGAATAGCAAAAATAACATGAAAAGTGAAGGGTGAGAAGTGAAGCGTAAAATATAAAATCCTTCTCACTCTTCACACTTTACCTCTCACGGTTTAATAACTTATGAACCGCATTATTGCCCATCTTGATATGGATGCCTATTTTGCCTCGGTGGAACAGCAGTGCAATCCGCATCTTAGAGGAAAACCGATCGCTGTAACCGGCAGAGGGAACAGGGGCATTGTGACCACCTCATCCTATGAAGCCCGTGCTTACGGGGTGAAAACAGGCATGAACCGGTATGACGCCGTAAAAAAATGTCCTCACCTCATCTTTGTGGAAGCAAATAACAGCCGGTACACAGACACCAGTAAAGGGTTTGTGAATCTCTGCAGAAAATTCACCCCTGTTGTTGAAGTGTTTTCAATCGATGAAGTCTTTCTGGATCTGACCGGATCAATTAAACTCTTCGGGACAGCCAAAAAAATTATATCTGAAATAAGAAAAGAACTTTTAGAAGAAAAAGGAATCACCTTTTCCGCAGGCATCGGTCCAAACAAGCTTATTGCAAAACTGTTAAGCGACATGAACAAGCCGAACGGTTTAACCGAAATCGCACAAAAGGACATACACGGCCTCCTGAAAAATCTTCCGGTTTCAGAAATCTGCGGAATAGGAAAAAAGACAGAAAAAAAACTTTTGTACCTGGGAATACAGACCTGCGGAGAATTGGGAAGAGCAGATCCGGTTTTATTAAGAAGGCATTTTGGAATAATCGGTGACGCCCTGGTCTGTATGGGGCTGGGAAAAGATGACAGACCCGTGGTGCCTGTTGAAGAGTCACCGGACCCCTGTTCTTTCGGGCACAGCATGACCTTTGATCATGACATCTCATCAAAAGAAGCCTTAAAAGCACAAATGCTGAGACTGTCTGAAATGGTGGGACGAAGAACAAGGGAAAGTGATTTTTCAGGCAGGACAATTTCGCTGACTATCCGCTACAAAGACTTTACAACCTTTACCCGGCAGACTTCACTTAAAACACCCATAAGCAAGACCCGGGATATCTATTCAGCCGCAAACAAAATAATGGGGGCTCTAAACCTTAGCCAATCCGTCAGACTTCTCGGGATATCCCTTTCAAATCTTATAAAGGACCCAAAACAGCTGGATCTTTTCCCGGAAGAAAAAAAACAGAAAAAGGTGACAAGTACCATGGACAGTGTCAACAGCCGGTTCGGAGATTTCACCCTGACCTGGGGAAGTCTCCTGGATCTTGAAGAGCGGGCAAAGATCATCTCACCGGCATGGCGGCCCGAAGGACCCCGAAAGATTGAATTCTAAAACTTGATACAGATATTTCACTCTATGCTCTCAGCGCTTTGCGCTATGCTATTTATACGCTCTCTCAAAAATAGCGATGGTATCCTCCCGGGTAAGCTCCACAGGAGTCAGATCATACAGAAAACCCATGGCAGTTATTGAGTTTTCTGCAAGCTTCGGAATATCTTCCTTTTTTACCCCATAGTTTGAAAGGGTTTCATCATCAAGCCCTATATTTTTAATAAGCTTTTTAAGCCCGGTAATAAAGGCAAAAGGTTTTTTGTCTTCACTTAAAGAATCAACATCCTCTCCCATTGCACGAGCCATATCAGCAAACCTTTCAGGGTTTCTTTCCGCAACATATGAAAAGAAAGAAACAGAAAGCATGGTAAGACCTGCTCCGTGAGGTACATCCGGATAGTAGGCACTTATAGCATGCTCCATTGAATGATGCGCAATACAGCATGAAAGGGACTCACATATTCCCGCTTCAGTTGATGCCCATGCAAGCTTTGTACGCGCGTCCAGATTACTTCCATCCTTTACTGCGATTGGCAGACATTCTGTTATGAGACTTATTGCCTCAAGCGCAAACCGGTCTGAAGCCGGCTGATTAACATTTGCGATATAGCATTCCACCGCATGACAAAATGCATCAATTCCGGTATAAGCCGTCATCTTTGGCGGCACACTCAGCATAAGCTCAGGATCTATAATCGACATAACAGGGAAAGTATCATCACAGCCCCAGCCTATCTTTTCATTTGTTTCACTCTTGGTAATAACTGTCCAGGGATCAGACTCTGTTCCTGTACCGGCAGTTGTGGGAATCGCAACAAGGGGTAGTGCTCTGTTTTCAGGCATCTTCTGTCCGCCGGTTCCCGCCTGCATATAATCCCAATATTCACCTTCATTTGTGGCCATCACCGCAATACTCTTTGCAGCATCTATACTGCTTCCGCCGCCAAGACCAATAACAAAATCACAACTGTTCTCTCTGGCACATGCTGCACCGTCTGCAACATTTTCCGAAATTGGATTTGCAAGGACTTTATCAAAAACAACTGTCTCCACATTGTTTTTCTTAAGTAAAACTTCAACCTTTTCAAGATAACCGTATTTTTTCATTGCACCGGCAGCACCTATGACGATCAGCGCTTTTTTCCCGGGCAGATAAGGAGTTTCAGCAAGCTCTGAAAGCTTGCCCACACCAAAAATAAGCCTTGTGGGCATATTGTACATAAAGTTAAAATTCATTTTTTTCCTCCAAAATATTGTTTTTTTATTAAAAATAACAGTATAATTCAATTATAACATCACGTCAAAAAAAATACTGCTCATAAATTCCTGGGGGTAAAAATAATGCAGATATTAACCATCATTCTGGAACAGGGACAACTCAGAAATTGGCTGAAGAAATAGCAAAAGGAGCTCAAAGAACACCGGACATAACTTGTCTGCTAAAATCAACAGAAGAGGTGTCTGAGAATGATTTTATTTCCTCTGACGGAATTATTGCCGGTTCGCCAGCCTATTTGGGATCAATGGCTGCTGAATTAAAATCAGTTTTTGATAATTTTATCCATTTAAGAAGTAAAATTAAAAATAAGTTCGGCGCTGCCTTTTCCGCAGAAGCAGGTCCGGGCGGCGGTGCAGAAACAACGCTTTTATCAATTATCCAGGCACTGCTCATATATGGAATGATCATTGTCGACAATCCCGAACAGACAGCCGGAAACTACGGCGCAGTCTGTGAAGGAACGCCGGATGAAAAAACCCTGGAAAAAGCGCTTGATTTTGGTGAAGCGGTATCTCAAATCGTTAAAAAACAATGTTCCTGAAATTTAACTTCATTCATGATTGATACAGCATCCAGCATAAAAACAATAAAAAGAACAGCTGCGATCTCGCTAACCGTAAATATTCTGCTGACCCTATTCAAGTTTGCCTGCGGAATGATCGGAAAAAGCCAGGTCATGATGGCTGATGCGGTGCATACGCTGTCTGATTCTATTACCGATGCGGCTGTTTTTGCCGGAGCAGAGCACTGGTCAAAACCTCCGGACAAAGATCACCCTTACGGACACAGACGCATTGAAACCTTAATCACCATCTTTATTTCTCTATCCCTTGTTATTGTGGGTCTGGGTCTGGCATATAATGGACTTACGGCTTTACTGGAAGGCACGATCCAGAAAACAGGCTGGATCGCGTTCGCTGCTGCAATTGTATCTCTTTGTTCAAAAGAAGTCCTTTTCCGATGGTCATTTAAGATCGGCAAAAAAACAGGGTCAAACGCTTTGATCGCCAATGCGCATCATCAGCGTTCAGACGCATTAAGCTCAATTCCAGCAGCCATTGCTGTGGCAGCTTCCGCAATAAACCCGAAGCTGTGGTTCCTGGATGATATCGGTGCAATTGTCATCGCATTTTTCATCATGAATATTGCCCGGCAGATCGGATGGCCCGCCCTTTCAGAACTTATTGATACAGGCGCGCCCCAGGAAGACCTTGAGCAGATAAACGTCCTTGCCATGGAAATAAACGAGGTTAAAGAGACCCATGCGATCAGAACCCGTTATATCGGTTCCGGCATACAGACAGACCTTCATGTTTTGGTTGACCCTAAAATAACCGTTCGCGAAGGACACCTGATATCAGATGCGGTAAAACACCATCTGATCTCAAAAGGACCGAAAATAGTTGATGCGGTAATACATGTTGAACCCTATGAAGAAGGCAAATGGAAGAAAAACAGTTAACAGCGAAACAGTGATTAATAGCTAATGGTGAATCGTAAAACTTCCGATAGGCCTTATACAAAATCGCAAAATTTCAATATTTAATGTTTATAATATTCAGAATATAATTAATATCTAATAAAACAGGCCATAATATCATGGAAGAACTGATCAGCAAATTTGACATATATCTGCAAAGCGCACCATTAATTGCCCTTATGGTTGCATTTCTGGCAGGAATACTCACAAGTTTTACCCCCTGTGTCTATCCCTTAATACCGGTTACGGTGGGATTTATTGGCGCTAAAAGTGCCGGAAACAGAGGAAGAGCCTTTTATCTTTCTCTTTTTTATGTGCTGGGTATCGCCATCGTCTATTCATCTCTTGGAATGTTTGCAGCTTTATCCGGACAGTTTTTCGGCCAGATCAGCACGAATAAATGGACCTATCTTTTTGTCGGCAACGTCTTTTTGTTTTTCGGACTTTCCATGCTTGATGTTTTTTCTCTTGAAATGACCTTTCTTCAAAAATTTATCCCATCCTCCGGAGGCGGGAAAAAAGATGTTTTTTCAGCCTTTCTTTTTGGCGGTGTATCTGCCCTTATCGCAGGCCCCTGCACAACACCTGTGATCGGCGGCCTTTTGACTTATGTCGCCTCAAAACAGAACATCCTTCTGGGATTTTCAATGCTTTTTTCATTTGCTCTGGGACTTGGTTTTCTGTTATTAATAGTAGGTACATTCACAGGCGTACTGTCATCTCTTCCCAAATCAGGGGGATGGATGACAAGTATAAAAAAAGCTTTCGGCTTCTTTATGATATTCATCGGAGAATATTTTATTTTAAAAGCCGGTCAACTCATGTTATAGAAAGAAACTTTTATGAAGAAATTCACCTTATATTCACTGATCGTTGTCTGTTTAATCAGCCTGACACTTTCGAACTGTGTCGCCCAGGAAAAAAAAACCGTTCCTAAAAAAGGGATTCAGCAGGGCCAGCTGGCACCTGATTTTTCCCTAAATGATTTAAACAGCAAAAAGGTCACCCTTTCATCCTTTAAAAACAAAAAAGCAGTGATTCTTTCCTTCTGGGCAACCTGGTGCCCTTACTGTATCAAGGAAATCCCCAAGCTGAAAACCCTTCATACTAAGTTTCAAAACCGGGGCCTTGAAGTACTTTCAGTCAATATCGCAGCCAATGACCCGATATACAGGGTAATCCAATATGCAAAAAAAAAGGCCCTCCCCTATTCCGTGCTTTATGATAAAGACCAAACCGTATCACGGTCCTACGGCGTATCCGGAATTCCGGTAAGCATCATTATTGATAAAGAAGGCGTAATCATTTTCAGAGGATATGGACTGCCGGAAGATGTAGAACAGTTCTTTGACAAAACCCTTGCTGCTAAAAAGCAGCCAAAACCATAAGATAAGAACCTAATCATACATTCTGAACATGGTCAAGATGAGGAGTCAAGTCTGCTATTGACCATTTAATTGGTCAACGACCTGGTACTATGAAATACGGACGACCTAAAATCATAAAACAATAATTACTTTTAAAATAAAATGAATGGTGTAGGGGTGTAAAGTTGTAATAAATAAAACAATGAAGGGTGAAGTATGAAAAAATCAATTGAATTAAATGAGCTATATCTTCAAATTTGCGATGCCCTGTCATGTGGAGATGATTCCTTCTTTGAACACTGTTTTTCACGAAAAGATGGTGTAATTGCGATTGGCACTGACCCGAAAGAATGGTGGCCAGGTTACAACACCATCATCAGGGTATTCAAGACACAGCTAAAAGAAGCAAGTGGATTTAAAATCCTTCCAGACACACCCCAAGCCTATTGTGAAGGCTCCATCGGCTGGTTGGCCGGCCGACCCACGATCAAACTCCCGGATGGCACAGAAATACAAATCCGTTTGACCGCAGTTTTTCAAAAAGAAAATAATGAATGGAAAATCGTCCAGTGGCATTTTTCGACTGGAACCCCCAATGAGGATTTAATTGGCGACAAGCTCACAACCCAATAAGCGGCATCAATAAGGATTGGACTCAAAGCTAAACAATTAACAGAAAATAAAACACATAAATCAACCGAACCATACGCTTGGGAGAAGGGGGCAAGTCTGCTCTTGACGCATGTCACATGATTGTCAGTTGATTGTTGTTCGTTGCTAAAACCATACAGACAAAAAGTACTTTTAAGAAAACATAGTTCAAATATTTAATAGCAGCACATAACCAATCGCTTGAGAATCGACGCGCTTACCGAAGGCGTGCAAAAGGCGTATGTTACGGATGGCAGCGAAGGTTCTGTGAGATTCCGGGGATATATCGTGTATAAGTGCGGCTACTACCCGCCATGAGAATAATATCGCAACTTTGTTTTCGAATTTCAAAGTTCAGAGAAGACATAGAGGTCAGTAAAAATTGGTCACCTTGATCAGTGATTATAGTATTAAAATAGGAAAAGATAAAAAAGTCTAACATCCGCCTGGAGCAGACGGCGGGAAAATCGCGG
>CAYLYF010000097.1:0-14939 GCA_964387595.1 uncultured Thermodesulfobacteriota bacterium
TGGGGGATTTTCAAGTGGCCACAGGTGGGGGATTTTGGGTGGCCATCGGGGATATCCGTTATAAAGGAGTTTAGATGCGCAATAACTGCAGTTAAACGGACAGCCTCTTGAAGTCAGAACAGGAACAAAACCGCTGTTTCTATTTAAGCTGCAGGTCTTAAATTCATCACAGATCAGGGCCTGATTATCGCTTTTGATCCCTGTTAACTTTAATATATTTAAAAACATCTGACTTGAAAATGGGCCGGGCAGGACAATATCCGCCCCTGAATATTTTTTCACATGATCGTTACATAAGGTGGCATATACACCGCCTGTAATTATCGGTACATCTGAAAAAATATCCCTTATTATTTTAATGGTATCAAACAGAGACGGATACCAGTAAGTCATCATTGAAGTTATAAAAACAGCTTTTGGTTTTATAATGTTTTTCAGTTCATCCTTTATCGCTTCTATGGGGATACCGTATCTACAGTATTTGCGCCGAATCTGTTTTAAAACTTCTGGTTTACTTATCTGTGTTTTTAAAAACTTTCCTTCCCCGGACAACTTCTTTTTAGGAAATTTATTTTTATCGCCCTGAAAATTTCTGAAGGTATTTATATCCAGACAGTCGATTAAACAGGTTGTAAAACCGGCAGAATTAAGGGTGTTTTCAATATTATACAGCCCTATAGGTTTAATCCAGAGATCATAGGCTGCAAAATCATAAATGCATGGATTTATAAGTAAAAAATCAATCTTTTTCATGATATAGTTGGAAAATAATTTGTTTTTTAATTATGATTATAAATAGTTTTGTTGACAATAACAATTATTATATATTTAATGAAGAAAAACAGCTTTTATATTCTAATATGTTGAATTACCTATGATAATTTAATTTGGTTTAATCATGGATATCTTGATCCTGGGAGCCGGCGCAATCGGCTCACTGTTCGGCGGCTTTTTATCAGAAGCCGGCCATAATGTATATTTTCTTGGCCGTGAAAAGAACAATACTGTAATCAGATCTAACGGCTTGTTAATAGATGGTATCTGGGGTGAACACCGAATTACCGGTTTAAAATGTTTCGAAAATTTAAATCAGATTACAGATCGGAAAATTGAAAAATTTGATTTTGTCATTGTTTCGGTGAAATCATATGATACACAATCAATTATTACAGATTATTTAAAACACTTTAAATGTCCGATACCCTTGATCTCGCTTCAAAACGGTCTGGGTAATGTTGAGATGATAGGATCCCTGGCAGGAATCGAAAATACCATCGGGGGCAGGGTAATCAGCGGCGTTGAATATTTAAAGCCCGGACATATAAGAGTAACCGTTTCTGCTGCAAATCCGGTTTTAGGATGCTTAAAAGATGGTTCGATTAATAAGGCTAAAGCTGCGGCGGACATGTTCACTGCTGCCGGTATAAAAACAGACCTGACAGATAATATTTATACCTTTATCTGGGAGAAAGTCCTTTATAACTGCGCCTTAAATGCTGTTTCAACAATCCTTGACATTAATTACGGTAAACTGCTTTCTTCTTCAAGTGCCAAAGACCTGATCTTAAATATAATAACGGAGATCTACGGCGTTATTTTAAAAGAAAATATTATTGTAAATTTTAAAACTCCGGAAGATTATACCCGGCATCTTTTTGATGTATTAATACCCCGGACTTTTGAACATCACCCATCCATGCTTCAGGATATAAACAATCATAAAAAGACAGAAATCGATGCGTTAAATGGCGCAATTGTAAGCTTATCAGAGAAACACAAGCTGTATGCACCCTGTAATCAGACCCTAACTGGAATTATTAAATCAAAGGAACAGTGGTGATTGATCTGAATAAAGATTCCGGGCTGATTGACCGTTTTTATAGCTACATGCTTATTGAACGGGGACTGTCAAACAATACTATTGAATCCTATGGGCGGGACCTTTCAAAATATTCTAATTTTATTTATGACCATAGGTCAAAAGGATTAACCGAATGTATAAATAAAGATCTCTTATTATTTTTGGATCAGCTGAAACAGGCGGGATATGCAGCCAAATCAATTTCTAGGATGGTTTCATGTATAAAAACCTTTTATAAGTTTTTACTGCATGAAAAAGTTATAAAACAAAATCCGTTTAATGAAATAAAAACACCTAAAAGTGAGAAAAGACTTCCCAGTGTGCTTGACCATGATGAGGTCAATGCCGTTACCAATGCACCTGACATAAACAGTTCAACAGGTCTCAGAGACAAGACTCTTTTTGAGGTTCTGTATGCAACCGGCCTCAGGGTATCGGAGTTAATTTCGCTTACTATAAATAATGTAAATCTCGAGGCCGGCTTTATTATCGTTGTGGGTAAGGGATCAAAGGAACGAATTGTGCCTATTGGTGATGAGGCAATGTTCTGGATTAAAAAATATCTTACAGAATCTCGCCCTCTGGTATTAAAAAACAGGATGAGTGATTTTCTTTTTTTAAACAGATACGGCAAGTGTTTAAGCCGGCAGGGATTCTGGAAAATAATTAAGAAACACTGTCTGGCTGCAGGCATTACGAAGAACGTATCACCTCATACCTTCCGGCACTCGTTTGCAAGTCACATTCTTGCGGGAGGTGCTGATCTGCGTTCGGTACAGACAATGCTGGGCCATTCTGACATATCAACAACACAAATATATACCCATATTGAAAAAGGCGCCTTAAAAAAAATACATAAGAAATACCATCCCAGGAGCTGATAACTTTAAAATGGACGTGATCACAACCCATACAAACGCAGATTTTGATGCACTGGCATCAATGGTGGCCGCAAAAAAACTGTATCCTGATGCTGTTTTAGTCTTTCCGGGTTCAAAGGATAAAAGCATAAGGGACTTTCTTTTAAAGTCTACTCTGTATTTTCTTGAATTTGAAAAGTCTGCAAAAATAAAACTTGAGGATATTACCCGGCTGATACTTGTTGATATCAGACAGGCAAAACGGATTGGCAAGTTTGCAAAACTTTATAAACAAAAAAATGTTGAAATTCATATCTATGATCATCATCCGGTTTCCGGTGATGACATTAAAGGAACCGTAGAGCTTATTAAGCCCTACGGTTCAACAACGTCTATACTTTGTGAACTGCTTCAAAAAAAAAATATATTTTTATCACCTGAAGAGTCCACCGTTTTGATGCTTGGGATTTACGAGGATACCGGTAATTTAACATTTTCCTCGACGACTTCTGAGGATTTTATTTGTGCGTCATATCTTTTAAAACAGGGCGCAAATTTAAACATTGTCTCGGATTTTGCCATAAAGGAAATAACCAGCACTCAGGTATCCATTTTAAATGAGCTTTTAGAAAATTATACAATTCACTCAATACACGGAATTGATATTATGATCACAAAAGCATCAACTGAAGTTTTTGTTGATGATTTTGCCGTTCTGGTCCACAAACTTAAAAATATGGAAAATGTAAATGTCCTGTTTGCGATCGCGGCCATGGATGACAGGATATTTATTGTAGGCAGAAGCAGAATAACGGACGTCAATGCAGGTGAGATCTTATCTGAATTTGGGGGGGGAGGGCATTCATCTGCGGCATCTGCTGCGATTCATGATTTGACCCTTGCACAGACAGAACAAAAATTGATCAAAGTTTTAAACAATAAAATCATACCCAAAAAAATTGCATCAGCTTTTATGGCTGCCCCGGTCAAAACAATTGATTGTAATGATACACTTAAAAAGGCCAGCAGTCTTTTAACCCGGTATAATATTAATGTTCTACCGGTGGTAAAAGAGAATAAACTAAAAGGCCTGATATCCCGTCAGATCATTGAAAAAGCAAAGTTCCATGGATTAAAGAACAGCAAGGTAAGTGATTATATGACAAATGAGTTCTCAACAGTAACGCTTAATACAGACTTAAATAAAATAAAAAATATTATCATTGATAATAATCAGCGTTTTTTACCGGTATTAAGCAATAAAAAACTTGTGGGTGCCATTACCCGAACCGATCTTTTAAGGGCGCTTCATCTGGATTCAGCAAGTGATGATATGCAGACGGAAATTATTTCTCAGCATGCCAGAAAAAAAAGAATGAAAAGTATTCTTTCTGAGAGATTACCCCATGACCTCCTTTTCATATTAAAAGATGCCGGAAAAACCGCTGATAAACTGGGGTGTAAATTATACGCTGTGGGCGGATTTGTTCGCGATATCTTTCTTCATTTTATTAATTATGACATTGATATCGTTGTTGAAGGAGATGGGATTCACTTTGCAAAGATTTTTGCAAAAAAACACGGCTGTAAAGTTAAGATATATAAACAATTCGGAACAGCTGTTATTGATTTTGATGACGGCTTAAAAATAGACATTGCTTCATCAAGACTTGAATATTATGAAAAACCGGCGGCTCTTCCCCGGGTTGAATGGAGCTCTATTAAACTTGATCTTTACAGACGTGATTTCATTATTAATACCCTGGCCGTTCAGTTAAATGCCTCATCGTTTGGCGATCTAACAGATTTTTTTGGCGCCCGGCGGGATATTAAGGAAAAAACAATTCGGGTTCTTCATAACTTAAGTTTTGTTGAAGATCCATCAAGGATTTTCCGGGCGATCAGGTTTGAACAGCGTTTTAATTTTCATTTAAGTAAACTGACAAAAAGTCTTATTGAAAATGCCGTTAAAATGGAGTTTTTAAATAATCTGGGTGGAAAACGGCTTTTTACTGAGCTTATCATACTTCTTAAAGAAGATAATGTTGATTCAATTATAAATCGTTTAAATGATTTTAATTTATTAAAATTCATCCATCCTTCTATTGTTTATGATACAAACTTAAGAAGTATGATTAATAATATCCAGGATGTGCTGTCCTGGTATGATCTTCTATATCTTGAAAACAAGTATGAGAAATGGATGGTTTATCTGCTTGCTCTGCTTGATTCTCTAAAAATTGACGATGTAGAGAAAAATGTTAAATATTTTGATCTTAAAAATAAGCTGGCAAATCCAATAAGGATTGCAAAAGGTTCAGGAAATGATGTATTATCTAAGCTTTCAAAAAAGAGGACAATAAAAAATTCGGATATATATAAACTCTTAAAGGATATACCCGTTGAAGTATGTTTGTATTTAATGGCCAAAACCAACAGACAGGTAACAAAAAAATCTTTTTCAAATTATATTTCAAAGCTGCAGAATATAAAATTACACGTCAAAGGAAATGACCTTAAAAAACTGGGGATACTTCCCGGTCAAATATATAAAGAGATCTTCGACTCCGTATTTGATGCTGTTTTAAATGAAAAAGTCAGCGGTAAAGAAGAAGAAATAAAGTTTATTAAAAAAAAATACAGATTAAGTAATTGATATGATCCAGTCTATAATAATTGCATTTCCAATACTGCTGTTTTCAATCGTACTTCACGAATACTGCCATGCCTATGTAGCCTATATGTGCGGCGACAATACGGCCAAACAACTGGGCCGACTCACAATGAACCCTATTGCACATATTGATCTAATGGGCACAATTATTTTTCCAGCCATACTGTTAATAACAAATGCCGGTTTTTTAATCGGGTGGCCAAAACCGGTACCCATAAATCCTAATAATTTCAGAAACTATAAAAAACATCATATTTATGTCTCTTTAGCCGGTGTGACTGCAAACCTGGCACTCGCTGTGCTTTTCACAGTAATGCTTGGTTTATATGCCAAATTTTTCAACCCGTCACAAAGTAGTGCCATTCTTATAATGTTTACATCTGGCATCCAAATAAATGTTATACTCGCAGTATTTAATTTACTGCCGATACCGCCGCTTGACGGGTCATGGGTACTTTATCATCTTTTGCCTAAAAATCTTGCAGCAATGTACAAACGGATATTCCCTTACGGTTTTTTTATTATCTTAATTTTATTAATGACAAACATGCTTCATCTTATTATTATGCCTTTTAACAGTTTGATCCTCGGTTTTTTAAGTATGATACTTTCAGTTTTTAATTAATATTGACCTTTACATCTATTTAGATCTTGTAATATGAATTACAGCGTAAAACTCGACAATTTTGAAGGCCCTCTTGACCTTTTGCTTTTTCTGGTTAGAAAAAACGAGGTCGACATACAGGACATCCCCATTCTGGTGATAACCCGACAGTATATGGAATACATTGATATCATGAAATCCATGAACCTTGATATTGCAGGGGAATTTCTGGTTATGGCCGCAACCCTAATGCATATAAAATCAAGGTCCCTTCTTCCAAAGACAGATGATGATGATGAAGATGATGAGGCAATTCAGTCTCTGGATGAACTAAAAAAACAACTGCTTGAATATCAGCAGTACAGAGAAGCCGCACAAACACTTAAAGAACAGAACATCCTGGAAAAAGACGTTTTTACCCGCACAACCTTTGCTGAACCGGAAAATAAAGAAGAAGGTAAAATGCTTGGCGAAGCCGGTCTGTTTGAACTTTTATCAGCGCTGAAAAAAGTTATTGAAAGAGCTGCTGACAATGAATTCATAATGGAGGTCTCCGTTGAAAAACTTTCCGTAAAAGACCGGATGAATGATTTGCTATTGATGATCAAAGGAAAACTTGAAGGTATTCAATTTGAAGATCTGTTTAATGATAATGTGACTAAACTTGAGATCATAACAACTTTTCTGGCGCTTCTTGAATTAATGAAACATCAGGCATTAAGAATATTTCAAAATGAGAGTTTCAGTAAAATATATGTTTACCCGGTTGAGGGCGAAACTTTTGACAGCGATTCAATAGATGAAGAACAACTTTAATAAACGGACTGAATATGGAAATAAATGAATTAAAACCAATCATAGATGCTTTAATATTCGCTTCAGAAAGCCCGCTGCCGACAACACGGATCAAACAGATCTTTGATGAGACCAATCCGGATGAGATCGCCGCAAAAGACATTAAAGCTGCAATAACTGAACTTAACTCTGATAACCGTGAACAGCAAAGGGGTTATTTCCTGCAGGAGGTTGCCGGCGGATATCAGTATCGAACAAGACCGAACTATGCTTTATGGGTAAAAAAGCTAAAAAAAATAAAACCTTTTCGTCTTACCCAGTCAACAATGGAAACCATTGCAATTATAGCTTATAACCAGCCTATTATCCGTGCTGAAATAGATAAGATCAGGGGTGTTGATTCCGGCGGAGTCATTAAAAATCTTCTTGAAAGAAATCTGATCAAAATAATGGGAAGAAAAAACGTGCCCGGAAGACCTTTTTTACTGGGAACAACAAAAAGGTTTCTTGAAGTCTTCGGCCTTGAAAAGCTGGCTGACATGCCGTCGTTAAAAGATTTTAATAATCTGGATGAATCAAAACTCCCCACAGTTTTAAAAAACAAACTTTCCGATAAACTTTCAGTTGATGAAGATCAGATCTTTGAAGTTTCTGAGAAAGAAGAATTAGATGTTGATGCTGATAGAACTCAGGATATTACAGATATTGAACATGAAGCTGAAAACACAGATCCTGATGCCGACGAGATTTTATCAAATGAGATACCGTATGGTTCCGATGAAGATAGTGATAAACCACAAACTGTTACAGATATTGAACACGAGTCCGAAAATGCTGTGCCTGATGATGAAAAGATAATATCTAAAGAAACAATAAGTGAAGCAGAAGGAACTGACCTCACAGAAGATAAACCAGATCCTGAAACGGACATATAAATCAAATGAAAGAACGTCTTCAGAAAATAATATCAAGGGCAGGAATTGCATCACGCAGAAAAGCTGAAGAACTTATTATTGAGGGCAGGGTAGCTGTTAATAATGCTATCGTTCTTGAACTGGGGACTAAAGCTGATATAAAAAAAGATAAAATAACCATAGACGGTGAAGCAATATCATCTCCTGAAAATAAAATATATGTCCTCTTAAATAAACCGGCGGGTTATATCTGCAGCCGTTTGGACCCGGAGGACAGACCTACCGTTATTGATCTTTTAAAAGACATTGATGAAAGAATATTTCCTGTGGGCAGACTTGATTATGATACGGAAGGTCTTCTTGTTCTTACAAATGACGGTGATTTTTCACAGGCACTTCAGCATCCCAGCAGCAATATAGCCAGAACTTACCTGGTAAAAGTTAAAGAAGTTCCCAGCACCGAAAATATCATAAAACTGACTAACGGGATCTATGTTGATAATGTTAAAACAAATAAATGCAAAATAAAGGTTGTAAACAAACTCCCCAAAAATACCTGGCTTGAAGTGATACTATGGGAAGGCAGGAACCGTCAGATCAAAAAGATGTTTGAAACTATCGGCCATCGCACACTTAGGATAATAAGAACTGAATTTGGGCCGATCACTCTTAAAAACCTCCCGCAGGGTTCACACAGATTTTTAAATAAAAAAGAGATTAATGAAGTAAAAAGGATAGGCAAAAGATGAGCATATTCTGTCTGTTTTAAATTTATATTATAAAAAAGGCGGGTCTGTTACGATTCCGCCTTTTAGCTTTTAAAAAGCACTTTGAAATGTTTTTCTTTTTCTTCTAACGCTTGTTTTTCCATAAAAGCGTCTGCTTCTCAGTTCTTTTTGAATCCCCTCAAACAGCATTTTCTTTTTTAATATTCTTAATGCTTTTTCAATGTCACCACGGACTTCCTCTGTTATGGACAATAAATCACCCCCTTTTTTCAAATACCTGCAGTGATCTTTATAGCATGAAAAACATATATTATACTTAAATCCATAAGTCAACCTTAGCCGAACAGGTATGACCTGACTTCAATATTTTTCAGGCAGAATTATGGTAAAGACAGCACCGCCTTCAGGACTGTTCTTCACTCTTATTGACCTCTTATGGCTATCAATTATTCCATGGCATATTGACAGGCCTACACCAACACCCATTTTTTCTTTTTATCAGATTATTCTGTAACAACCTCGTTTCATTGACATCTCTGGCAACACATAAAATTGACTCTTTACCAAGATAACTGAACATGTTTTCAGTGCTTTTATCCCAAAATTTAATTTTCCTTATACTGTCAACTAATATTAAAGCATCAGGAGTTGATTCAGTAATTGCTGTCAGATTATTATTTAATTCACGAAATATTGTTCAAACTTAATCCTGTTTGATTCAGACAAGATCAGTTCGTTGTTCGTCTTTTTCAGATCAGCAATTATACGATTTAATTTCTCAATTTATTTTTTAGAATCAGACATTTTATATTCGTATTATATTTTAATGAACGTTTATTCACTACTTATAAACAACATTGTTTTTCCCAGTTTGTTTACATTGTTTTTTTAGTTTTATATTAAATATTTTTTATTATGTAGTTATATCGAAAATTACTGACTGTAGATTCTAATAATAATTATCTTTGAAAAACTTTATCTTAAATAAAATTTATCGGGTTGCATTTACTGAAAACTTGATTATAATTAAGATAGTGGAAACAGAAAATTGCTGCGATGTTCGAGACCGTTAACGTGGCGAAGTCTAGTACCAAGAAGTATGGTTCTTTGTTGTTTAGCAACCGTAGTAGGACCAAAGTTAAAAAAAGAGATTATTCTGCTAAATAACGGAACGGCATAAGCGGCTTATTAAAAAACCTGTTTAGGTAATCCTGAACAGGTTTTTTAATGCATAAAATATAATCAAAAAAGGGCACCGGATTTTATCCTGTGCCCTTTTTACTATTTCGTTTGTACTATGGAGAAATGTAAAATTCGAAGCTATCTATTTGAAAGCCTATGGTTCAATAATTCAGATGAAGAAAGGACTTACAAAATATTTAACATTCTATAACCAGAAACGATTTTTAACGGGGTCGGGCCGAGATAACTATTTGAAATTATTTGTGAAAAAGTTATAATAGGGGTTAAAAATAGCCCTATATCCACTTTTTTGGTATTAAAAATCACGAAATAGAAAAAGTAATAAATGGCACGTGCAAAACGACATTATCTACCTGGAAAGATCCGGCATATAACCCATCGATGCCACAAGAGAGAGTTTTTGCTGAAATTTGCCAGAGACCGAAGGTGTTGGCTTCATTGGCTGTTAGAGGCCAAAAAGAGATATGGATTGGTGATATTGAATTATACTGTTACCTCAAACATATCATCTCGTTGTAGTTGATGAAAGTGATCGTGATGTAATTCCTGAATCGATTCGTCTTGTTGCGGGAAGGACCGGTCAGGGATATAATTATCGAAAGAAGAGGAAGGGCGCATATTGGGAAGATCGGTATCATGCAACAGCAATCGATACTGGTGAACATTTGTTGCGATGCCTGGTTTATATTGATTTAAATTTGCCAAGAACAGGCAAAATAAATAATCCTTTTGAATGGTTATATGGTGGATACCGGGAGATACAAAATCTCCGCAGAAAGAATATTTTAATATCGTATGATACGCTTGTATGATCTGGCAGAATGTAACAGTTATGAGGGGGAGTTCAGAAAGAATCACAGAAATTGGGTTACTGAGGTCCTTAACAGTGGAGAAAATATTCGGGATAGTAAATGGACTTAAAGTATTGCGGTGGGCAGTGAAAATTTTATTGATAGTATAAAAGAGGATCTTGTCATTAGCGCAAAAGGAAGAAAGGTTGTTGGTAGTAAAGATGTTTTTCAACTCCGTGAAACTCCAGTGCCCTATAATGCTGATTTTGATACCAAAAAGAGCGATATAGGATCTGAAAATGGCTATTTGTGGGAATAATATGAAGTTATTACAACTATATATCTTGGCGACCCCACTTACCTAAGATCTTTTTCAAAGGAGACGGACGATTTGTATTTTTTGATCCGGATGCCTACTTTGGTGAGAATCGGAATTAAATTTTGTGGAACAGGCTGCTGGCGTATGCTTGACATATCCTTTTCCCCTTCTTTCGTGTCCTCGCCTTGAGCATGGTTGTTTACTTAATGAAATCTGTTAAGGATACCCGGCCCCACCCTTTTGTGCTTATGCGCTTAAATTTATCTCGATGGGCTTTCTTTGCTGTTGGCGGCTTTGTCGCATCAATAGCCAGTTTGCTGCCCCGCCGCAAGGGTGCTGCCTCAGGAATATTCGGCAATGAGAGATCATATGGCATTCCAGTTGTTCCGGCAATTTGAATAATATCTTTTTCAGGATTTACCCTGGTCCCAAGAGCATATAGAATGTCCTGAGCATCATAGATATCTATGTCATCATCGACTGCAATAACAGTCTTGGTGAAGAGCTGTGCTGAATTGAACAGTGCATTCATCAATGCATCACGAACCTGCTCTTCAACCGTACCGGTAATTTGAATGATTGTAATAAACAGGCCACCCCAGGGCGGGGTAAAAACATCATTAATTTGAAACCCCTTGCGCTGAAGAAGATCAAAAAGCCGTGCCTCGCCGGGGAGGGCGACAAGGGCCTGATGATCTGTATAGGGCGTTGCATTAAGATGCCGGTAAATGGCATTGTCTCGCATAGTTATCGCCTTAATGTCGAGGCGCGGCTTTAGGGCAGGCTCTGAAGCATAGTAGTTATGAAATTCACCGAAGGGACCCTCCATTTCAACTGCTCCGGGCTTGATCTCGCATTCAAGTACAATTTCAGCATGAGCCGGTACCAGTATGTCTGAATTCTCACAACACACCATTTCAACGGTTTCCTCCAGCAGTGTCGCCGCAAGCTCATGTTCGCTCCAGGTATCATGAGGCCCGGAATAGTTTGTTGCTATTTCAAAACACGGGTGATGGCCGATAACTACTGCCATAGGCACAGGTTTCTTCCGAACAGCATATTTAGTCAGGATTGTGTTGCTGTGGGGAGAAAACAGAGATATTGCAGCGTGATACTTTCCCTTGATATGAATTCTGTGCATTGCAACATTCTGAAATCCCGTATCGGGGTCCCGTACAATGCACATGCCTGATCCGATATAAGGGCCACCGTCCCGAGGTGAATGAACACAGAACGGAATAGTGCTAAAACTGGCTTTTTTACCTGTCAGAATCTTTTCTTTTACCGGCCCTGTGGCTGTGATCCTGGTTTTTCCCGGTCCCTGGTTGATCTTCTCTGCAAGCTTTGAAACGACATTATCCGGTTTTGTTTTTAAAGCAATTGCTTGTGTCCGCCTGTCCCGCACCAAAAGGTCGCAAATATTCCAGTCGGTAAAGCCTTTTATCTTCTCGAAAACAATTGGTTGTGTGCTTTGAGAACACAAATCCCCTATCTGAGTAGTTGGATCCGCCGACTTTTTAATGTGCAGGATGTCCTTCTTTATCTCTTTAAGGTAGGTTCGTAGCGTACGTGTCATATATTATCCTTAAAATTGAAATATAATATGAAATTTACACTCTGTGATATAATTATGCAGAAGATACAGTACATTATAACCCGGCCATATGAGCAATTAAAGTATGTTTGTTTTTTTACTCTTTAATTGAAAATAATCAACTCTGAGAACCAGTATCCAGGAATTATTTTGTTAACATTTCTTCTGCCTCTGCAGTAAGTCCGAGTTCTTCCATCTTTTCCATTGTGGGGATGCCATTAGGATCCCATCCACGTATAGCGTAATAGTCATCCAGCAGTTCATCCATCTCAAAGGTTTGGCCTTTACAGGGTCCAGTCGGCAGGGATTCTTTGATGAAGCGTTCGGGCAGATAGTCGTCTTTTCGTGAAAAACCCTCACGTATGTTAAAAAGACGTTCTATATTATAAATGCGTTCACCGGAAGTTAAGATAAAGTCAACGTCAGAAAATTCATCAATTCCGGTAGCGGCATGCATAAGTTTTGCGTAGTGCTCTATGGTTATCCAGTTAAAGGATGCGGGAAATCCGCATAACAGGATTGAATCATATGCAGCTGTTTTATCCTGGATTGCTTTTATGAGCGCGCCCTTTCCATCGGGGGCAAAACGGTCAACCTGCTCGGGGACGCCGAACAGCTCCGGCATGCAGTATCCGGTCATGTGACTTGCACCGATGTTTGATGTGGCAATATTTAACCCATGTCCCTTTGCCCCACGAGGTTCATAGGCAGGCATTTCCAGGCCCTTGACGTGCATTGCATATTTCTCGCTGCCTTTGCCGATTTTTTCTGCTGCCCGTTTAGTGCCAAGTGACAATATCTCACCGATTCCTTCCCGTTTGATGATTTTTTCAAGAAGTCTATAGGCTGCCTGGTGATTGCCCCAGGTCAAATCAAGACCATCCAGATCTCCCCTGGACAGGATTCCCCGCTCATATAATTCCATTGCAAACGCAATGCCAACACCGGCTGAAATAGTATCGATGCCATAGTCGTCACATAATTTGTTGGCTGCTACAATAAAACCGAGATCTGTATTGTACAGGTTTGCTCCGAATGACCACATGGTTTCATATTCAGGTCCGGCGACTGGAGCACCCTTATACTCCCCCTCTTTTACGTGAAGGATGCTGCCACAGTTTATAAAGCACCGAAAGCATCCTTCGTCTTTGATAAAAATTTCATCAAGTTTTTCTGGAGTGAGTCCTGAGAAATCCACCATCTGTCCGGCTTGAAAGTTCTTTACCGGATGCAATCCCATTTCATGCATGAGTGCGGTAATACCCGGCGTTCCGAGATGGCTGAAGCCTTTAAACAAATCAGTCGGAACAGTTTGTGATACGATCTCTTTTGTTATTTTGTTCACCTGCTGTTTATCTGCAACTTTAACCTCTCGGGTTCCGCGAACAGCAATTGCCTTGAGATTCTTTGATCCCATTACGGTTCCTACGCCACCCCTGCTTGCACTGCGCCTGCCATTCAAAATTGCTGCGAAAAGCGTTCCGTTTTCACCCGCTGGTCCGATGCAGGCAATCTGAAATTTGTTGTCACCTAACTCCTGTTTAATTGTGTTCTGCAGGGTCGTTGTATCGAGGCCACTTCCCCACAGCTTTGAAGCACTTTTCAGAACAATCTTTCCGTTGTGAATGATAACCATTGTTGGTTTTTCGGCTCTGCCTTCAATGATAAGGATATCGACCCCAGCGGCCTTAAGCTCGTTGCCGAAATCGGTCCCTGCCGTTGATCTCACCACGGTCCCGCTTAACGGTGATTTGGTAACCACCATCCATCGGGAGCTTGCCTGAGAAAGCGTGCCTGCAAGCGGACCTGAAAGAAAATAGAGCTTATTATCCTCTCCCAAGGGATCAGTACCAGGGGGGACTTCATCAAACAGATATTTTGCTCCCAAACCCCGGCCGCCGATAAAATGTTTTGCTGCGTCTGCACGCAGTTCTTCCGAACTAATTTTCAAGGTTGTTAAGTTGATCCGTACAACATTTCCTGTATATCCTTTTTCAAAAGGCATCTTTATTCCCTTTCATTCTGTTTGTTTCCCTATGTTTTTTCGGATGTTTTACCCTTTTTTACAGTTCATACTGGCGAAGATTGTGATGATTAATCTTACGCTCTATTCCGGCTTGGTGAAAGTTTAGCATATTCGAACGTCCGGTGAGTTTTCCGCAATACGTCATATATTACGCTTTCCACCGTCTTTATAACCTGGTTTTGCTACCGAGACTATGCTCCCTTACCGTTGCACGCTATTGAGTAAAAGAAGAAAAAATTTTCCTTTGCCTTTTAATTGACAAATAAAAAACAGTGCCTATAATTGCCTTCTAAGGGTGGATGCTATAAGAACCATTACCTTTACAAGCATATGTAGCAAAGACTATTCACTGTGTCAAGAAAATTGACATAAAAAAGCCTTGACATGGAAAAGTGCATTGTTTATATTATGACTTAAAATACTTTTTGGTCATAAAGTCGAAAGGTTTAGCCCTTGCCTAGAACATTTTCCGAGGAAGAAAAACAACATATACGCAATTCCCTTCTGGAAATTGGTAAGGAATCCTTCTCGCATTATGGTCTTAAGAAAACAAATATTGAAGAGTTAACA
>CAYLYF010000098.1:0-14727 GCA_964387595.1 uncultured Thermodesulfobacteriota bacterium
GTTATGTTGACATACGATTTTATTACTTTTATATTTTATTGATAAATAATACCTACCAAAATGAGGGAAAACTTATGAAAACAAGAATTCTCACACTTACCATGATTACTTTCCTGCTGCTGACACCGGCTGTTGGAAGCAGCTCCGGAGCTGGACCTGATAACGAAACAACAGACCCCTATGAGATACTTTTCAGCCTTGACAAGCTCCATGACATAGAGATCGTGATTTCCCAGGAAGAGTGGGACGGCATTAGCCAGGACATGAAAGACTATGCTGCAAATGATCCATCAAACGCGCCCCGGGTCAAGCTGCAGACCGGTAATTACCGCAAGGCCCATTTCATCTACACCGGGCCATCCGGAGACACAGAGATTGAAGAGATAGGCTTCCGGACCAAGGGGCGAAGTGGTGGACGCAGAATTCCCCAGGACGAGAACGGTACTTACCACCGTTCTCACTTTAAGGTAAAGTTCAATGAAACATTCAACCTTGAGAAAGGCACTGATGAATACGATGAACGGGATGACCGCCGTTTTTGTCGGTTACGATCGCTAATTTTAAGGCTTCCGATAGACCCTACCGAACAATGGGACGATTCGCAAATTCGTGAGCTCTACTGCTACGATCTGATGCGTCGGGCCGGGGCTTACACCTCCCGCACAGGATCTGTACGGCTCTTCATCACCATCGATGGAGAAAAGCACTACTACGGAATTTACACCTTGCTTGAGCCCATCAACAAATCCTTTCTGACCAAACGCTACGGCAAAGACGGAAACGACGGAAACTTGTACAAGTGCGTAAATGGCTCTGCAGGCCCTTCGTCCCTGCAACTCCCGAATGTCAACACAAGTTACTGGTACCGGCAATTCTTTCCTGACAGGGAAATAGCCGGAGTTAAGGACTGGGAAACATACTATTACCCTACCTACGATTTGAAGACCAACGAAGAAGAGGCTGACCACAGTGCGCTCCTGGACTTTATCGAGAAACTGAACAGCTTGACTGATGATGATTTCAAGAACTACATGAATGAGAACTTTGAAATTGACCGCTTTCTGCGCTACCAGGCTATGAACGTGCTAATGGGCAAATGGGATGATTACTGGACCATGGGTAACAACTATTACCTCTATTTTCATAACGATGGCAAAATCGAATTTATTACAACAGATTACGACATGGCCATTGGTGGAGGAAACTTGCTGTTCTACAGCGCTGCCACCGGCATTTATGAATGGGACAACCACTTTGCCGAATTTCTTTCCCTTATGACGCCGTATACATTGGAATTCTTTAATAATAACTTTAACTTTGCGTCTCCGCTGGTGGAAAAGATATTTGAGATAGAGGAATACCGCAGTCTCTATGAAAGATATTTTGAGGAATTTATCCGGCCTGAAAATTCTCTTTTTCTCTACAGTGACTATGTTGCTCGTTTTAAAAAGCTACAAGACCTGTACAGCGAGTATTTGGACAATGATGTTGACGAAGGCGAAGAAATGCTCAATGAAGAGAAGGTAGGAAAATATTTTTATGAAAAAACCATGGCTGTTATCAATGAGTTGGACCTTGAAGAAGATGGATATGAGACCACGCCTTCATCTCTCGATCCACCTACAGGAGTTTTAGCAACACAGGGAACCTCTGATTCCCATATCATTGTCAGCTGGGAATCGGTCAACTTTGCTGATTATTATCAGGTGCTCCGAGCCTGCTCACCAGAAACCGAACATGAAATCATTGCAGACAACCTGACAGACACCACCCATACAGACGGCCCCCTGGCACCTGACAGTACCTGTTTTTATCGCATCCGCGGCCTGATTCGGGAAGGAACCACCAGTGATCTTAGCTCAGAAGTGTCAGGGGCGACGAACGACGGCAGCATAACAATTCCGGAGCGCATTTTAGTCAGTAGCGGCACTTACCAACATCTGATTTCTCTCATGTGGGAACCGGTCTTAAACGCAGACTCTTATGATGTTTGCCGCGCTGACATTTCCGGCGGCAGCTGTGAACTTATTAGCGACAACAGCACCCTGACAAACTACACCGATAAATCCGTAGCCGCAAACACCACTTATTACTACCGTGTCCGAGCCGGTAAAGATGAAGGGGTCCTGTCAGAATTCAGTGAGGAGGTCCCTGGTGCTTCCAGTGACGATGGTTTAGTTGCTCCCCAACTTATAGAAGCCTTACCTTTGGTCAGCGGAACATATTCCCACACCTATTCTTACGGAACAGACACTTATACCTTTTATTCTGACGGCACTTGTAAAAAATCGTACTATAATCCTACTGATCCCAGCCAGGGTAAGGCTCAGGGCTTCGGAGAGTGGTACTATGATGAAAATGGACGTGTTTTAACGATCGATACAGCTGCTAAGGTCACGATAATAAATCTAACTATCCGAAACATCGAGGTCTGGCAAAATGTCTTTACAACAAATAATGGTTCAATACTTCATCTTATGGGCTTGAAAAAAACCACTGGCGATATGGATCTTTTTTCCGGTAATTATGAGAGCAGTGGTTCACTTAATGTCGCTCTCAGCGGGTTTTTAGATATTAATCAGTTTTTGGATTACGAGGGCACAGTGACTGTAAACGACAACGGAACAATCAGTGGCACCCTCAGCCGGCCTGAGGACGTTATCAATGTATCCGAAACGTGGGACAATTCGGACAACAATTTACTGGCATTTAAAGACGAGTACTTTCTACCATCTGTGGAAGGCAATCTACTTTTCTACAGGCAGGAGGTCTGTCCTTTGGAGACCGCACTGCGTAATGCCAAGCATTTAAACACTTTGAGGCGCCTGCGGGACACTAGACTGCACAGAGGAAATGGCAGATCTCTTGCTAAGCTCTATTACACCCACGCAGCAGAAATTTCGAACATCCTTGCCAGCGATGAAACGCTTAGAGATTCAGCAAGGAGCCTTATCGCAGGAACCATGAAACTTATTAACAAATTTATGGTTAGCGGGCAAATCGTCATCGACATTACGGAAACAAAAAATATCGCTGAATTTCTGGAGAAACTTTCATATACAGCCGAACCAAGGCTAAAGCAGGATATTAAATATGTGCTGGAGAAAATCCGAGACAACAGTCTGCTGAAAGGAGTTATGTTTGGAAACTGAAGCAAAAAATCGTTCAGAAGACTAATTATTTACAGTTTGCGAGATTTTTTGACTTACCATCAGAAATGGTGTATGTTTTATCGTTTTTAGTCAAGAAAATAAAGAGAATTAAACAGACTAAACATTAGCAATCAATATAAATATGTATAAAGCAGAAGCTACTAAGTTAATATTAAAAGACAAAAAAACATTTATTTTGTTTTTGCTCATCTTTGCTATGGTTTTCTCGGCCTGTAACTATAATTCAGGAGAAAGGCCCGAGGGCTGGACCGAGGAAACACACAGCAGTGATGCCACGCCTAACTATAATATTGTGTTTACACAGGATGAAGTAAAAAGAATCGACATCACAATTTCTTCTTTTAACTGGAACTTAATGCTGTGGGACTTGACTTCTTTGATTGGGCTTTTAGGGTGGACATCCAATCTTCAATTCCCGCTCCAAATGGAAGAAGCATGTGAAGAAAAACAGTTTGCTGATAACTGCTCCGGTAACATCGGACCTTTTGATTTTGATGGTATATGCGTCTCTCTTGATGATGGGCCTTTGCTTTGTGCACCTGTAAACGATGTAATAGAAGATCCAACGCTTATAGATAGAGAACCATTGTTTAGCCCGTGTACTGTTGCTTTCGAGAATAAGACTTGGCAGCACGTTGGAATCAGATTCAAGGGAAATTCATCTTTAGCTTTGCCCTGGGGTTCCGGCAGCATGAAACTGCCCTTCAGCCTAAATTTTGATAAATTTGAAGACCAATATCCTGAAATTGATGATCAGCGTTTCTTTGGTTTTGATAAACTGTCACTCTGTAATAACAGCCGCGATGATTCTCTGCTGAGAGAAAAAGTTACGGGGGACCTCTTCCGGGCAGCTGGCGTGCCAGCACCACGGACTGCATTCTACAGGTTATACATTGATTTTGGAAACGGGCCATTTTATTTTGGGCTCTATACCATGACAGAAAGACCCGAAAAACCAATGTTTGAAACACAGTTTAACACTAGTACCAACGGCAATCTTTACAAACCAGAAGGCCCTGGTGCACACTGGACTGTTTTTGACGAAGAGTTTTTTGAAAAAAAGACGAACGAAGAAGATGCGGACTGGAGTGATGTTAAGTCAGCTATTGATGCGCTTAATGCCAGCCAGGATAACGCAACAGCATGGCGTGCCGGACTGGAGAAGGTATTTAATGTTCATGGTTTTATCAAATGGCTTGCCGTAAATACCATCATTCAAAACTGGGATACCTACGGTAATATGACACATAACTACTATCTCTATACAAACCCGGGTGACAATCTTATCCACTGGATCCCTTGGGACAACAACGAGGCATTAAAATCTACAAGTGGGGTTTTAGCTCCTCTTTTGCTCGACCTGAAAAACGTTGATGACAGCTGGCCGTTGATTCGATTTCTAATGGATGATATAAAATACCACGCTGTATATATTTCATATCTGAAAGAGGTTATTGAGGCTATCTATGATGTTGAATCAATGCAAACACGTTTTGAAAAAGAGCATAAACTTATCGAGCCTTACGTAACAGGTCTTGAAGGAGAAGAGGAAGGATATACTCTGCTTAAAGATACTATAGACTTTCATACAGCCCTTGAAGAACTTAATGAACATGTTGTTAAGCGGAATAAGGATGTTTTGGAATTTCTTCAAAATAATTAGCAGAGACAATTAACAGAACTGCAAAAACAAAAGGGGCCTCAAATGGTGATAAATATGAATCCACACCATCTTATCATCCTCTCTACACCTTTTCTTCACAATCAACTGCTATTATATTTATATACTTAATGAATAAGGTTGCGCCTTTAAGCAAATAATTATTTTTGAACAAATTAATATAACCTCAACAAGTAGGAGGGGCATCTAATTATCATGCTTGACACATTAACTTTACAAACAACTTCGATCAACCCGACCCTCATAACAATTATTTATTCGGTACTTCTCTCTTTTGCGCTTTCAACCCTGATTGCAATTATTTACGAGAAAACTTTCCAGGGACTTTCCTATTCAAGAAATTTTGTTCAGGCGCTTGTACTCAGCTCAATTGTTTCCGCAACGGTTATGCAGGCAATCGGTGACAGCCTTGCGCGCGGCCTGGGAATGCTTGGTGCCCTGGCAATTATCCGCTTCAGGACAAACCTTAAGGATCCCCGCGATATTATTTTTATTTTTGCAGCTCTTGCAGCAGGAATCAGTTGTGGTGTCAATGGCTACGGTATCGCTATTGTCGGAACAGTGGGTTTTTGTATCGTTGCAATTATTCTCTATTATTCCCCCTTCGGACAGACAAGCTATTTTGACGGCATGCTGCGGTTTAATATTGAGAACATTCCCCAGGGAAATAAAGCTCTGGAAAAGATACTGAGTGATTACTGTAAAGTGTTTGCGCTCATTACTTTGCGGGATATGGCACAGGGAAAACGTCTTGATTATGCCTATCATGTAAAACTTAAGAAAGGAAAAAACAAAACTGACTTTATCGAAGAACTTAAAACAATTGATACAATAAAAGGTGTAAGCCTAATGCTTCAGGAGACGACAATAGAGCTATGAAAAGAAACAGACTGCTTTTATATTTTTGCTGGTGCATCGCAATTGTTGTGCTGGTCCTGATCACATTCAGATACCAGGGCGAGTTTACCGAGTTCTACGGAATCGCAGAGACCAGGGAAATTGCTGTAAACTCGGAAAGTGCGGTTGAAGTTAAGAAAATTCATATTATAGCTGGTCAGACAATTCAAAAAGGAGACCTGCTTGTTGAGCTTTATAACCCGGAGCTGACTCAGTCAATAAATGAGACCACCCATAAAATTGAAGAGTTGAAAGCCAAAATAGCATCAACCGTCAGCGATATCAACTATAGAATCAAACAGCTTCAAGCAGAACATGACATAAACAGGGAGCTGACCGTCGGGCTGAAAAGTATTAACAAACATCAACAGGCCGCAAAAAAGGCAGAGATCTCAAGTCCAACTGCTATCCTTATTGAGCATTTGGAAAAATCACTGCCTCTTGAAACAAATCCCACCAGGATCAGGATCGATATGCTAGAAAGAGAATTGAACCTGATGCTTGAGGAAAAGAACAAACTCTATGTTTTTGCCCAGGTATCCGGTGTTATTGGATCGGTCAGATGTAAAGTCGGAGAGCAGATCTCACCATTTTCAACCCTGCTGACACTTCACCCCATAGCCCCATCATATATCAAGGGTTACGTGCATGAATTTGTATATACTAAAATTGCTGTGGGCCAAAAGGTGAAGGTGCTCTCAATGGCTAACCCTTTCTACAGCGTAACCGGAGAGATTGTGGGTGTGGGTTCAAAAATCATTGAATACCCGCGCCGTTTAAGGAGAATGCTGGAGGTTCAGGTTTACGGAAGGGAAGTTCAGATCAGAATCCCGAAGGACAATCAACTGCTTCTTGGTGAAAAAGTTCTGGTAAGCACTCAGAAACAAGAAGACAATTTATCTTCAAGACCGATATCCAAAACCTTATTGGGTATTTCCCAGGCAAAAACGACTGCTCCTATTACTAAAGAGGAGATCAAAGAACCCGTATTAATTGATATTACAGTTAGTAGGGCTCTTAGAGACGTTACAACCATGGAGGCCTCCGGTATCCTGTATTTGCCTGATCTGAAAAAGTATTTGCTGGTTAGTGACACAACACCCGGGAACCGGCCAATTCTTTATTTGATGGACAATACAGGACAAATCGAAGATGAGCTGGTAATTCAAGGGCTTGATAAAATTGATGATATGGAAGCAATCGCTGAAGGCGAGGAAGAAACAATCTACATTGTCTGTTCTCAGGATATCCATAAAGGTAAAGATGTGGAAAAGAAGCGCAAACTGCTTCTTCGCATTAAACGGGACCGGACTTATCTAAAGCTTGATAAAAAGGTTTACCTGTATGATCTTTTAAAAAAAGCCGCGCAAGAAGATAAACAGATCAAATGGACAGGTTTTCTGACTGGCCCTGACAACAGTTTTGAGATAAACATCGAAGGCGCCTTTGTGCAGGACAATAATCTGTTCCTTGGGTTTAAGTCACCGCAAAGTAACAGTAAAGCAGCAATTATTAAAATCAGCAACATCAGCAGTGTTTTTGAGAAAAATCTTTTGGAACCGGAAAATGTTCAACTGTGGCAGCTGTTTGATCTTAAAGATCCAAAAACCGGGCTGCCTTCTGGTATATCAGACCTGTATCTTCACAACAAAAAACTTTATATCCTTTCGTATGCAAATAAGGGGAAGAAAAATAAAAAGAAAAAATATGGTAATGTCTGGACCTATGATATTGAAAACAACAAACTGACCCACAAGTTGCGTCTTAACACCTTAAAACCGGAAGGTATTACTTTCAATCCGGACATGAATGAATTTATGGTGACTTTTGATCATGGCAATGAGCAGCCTTCAAAAATAATGAGGCTGAAAGGCTTGTTATGAAAACTATATTTTTAGCCCTGTCCTTATTAATCACATTTGCTTTTTCTTTGGAAGCAAAGGATATCACTATCAACGAGTTTTTGCTTACTGCTGCAAGTGATACTCTCCTGGAGTATGAAAAAGAAAAGATTGATTTTCTTTCTTCTTCATCTTCAAACACACCGTTTTTAGACCGGGTTGAACTTCGAACCCAAACAGAGGAGTCTGATTTAAATAAGCAGTCTTATTCTGTACGCTTTTACCCGAAAGGGTTTGGAGCTACCAGCGCCGGTAAAGAAGTGCATGCCGCGACCATAGAATCAGCAGAACTACAGCATGGACTCTTGTTACATCAGGCGCTGAAAACCAGATATTTGCTGGTTGTCGCTCTTCTGCACACGCAAAAAGAGCTTAGCCTTATAACACACTTATCAGATGTTTTAAAAGACAAAGTAACGGTTCTTGAACAACGCAGAAATGACCGTAACTTTGACATCAATGATCTTATCTCAGCAGGAGATAAGTTCACTAAAACACAACTTGAAATAATTGAACTTAAATCAAATCTAGAGCGAATTAAAAATACTGTCCAAACAGGTTTTCCTTTGGAAAGCCGTATTGCTTTTGCAGATGTCACCCAGACAGGCATTGATATAATCAGAGACATGACACAGGACCTGATCACTGTTTCAGTGTCTGAAAATATATATTTTGAAAACAGCAGCCTTGACATAAAGCTTGCGCAGACCAGGTACAATCTGGAAAAAGCTAAAAACCGAAAACTTGTCAGTTTTCTTGAAGCCTCGTATGACGATAAGGAACGACGCAATACTGACGCATTTTTCTTTGAAATAGGCATCCGGCTTCCATTTATTAATTCAAACCGCCTTGATATTAACAGAAGGAAGGTGCGTCTTTTGACAGCACAGGAGCGCAAAAGCAGGCTTGAGCAGGAACTTAAACAGAACATAGAAACATGTTCCGCGAATATAACCATGCTTCTTAAGCAGCATGCTGTTCTATCTGACAAAAAAAAGCAGGCAAGCACTGAATTATCAATTAAAGCATACGCGCAAATTGAAGGCGCAGATCCGCTAGCATTGCTTAAAATGAAGGAGAGTATCATTAAAAGAGATCTTTCTGCTATAAAAATTTCACGGGGGGTTTTTACAAACTATATTGAACTGCTTGATGTTTCCGGGAGGCTGTCTCATAAGCCCCTAAAAAATCACCTTTCTAAAGATCAGGAGTTACTTTTACCGTGATAAGACAGCACCAGAAAACAATACCACCTGTACTGCAGCGCTATGAGTCGAAATTTGTCATACCAGCGCATATGGTTGAACCAATTTCTGCATTTGCATCAGTTTACTGCAGCCTTGATAAGTATTCTGAAAAAACCGTGAATAATTTTTACCGAATCAACAACCTCTACTTTGACACTCCGAATTACCTGTTTCTGATGCGTCGAGTCGATGGAACGGAAAACAGATTTAACATGCGGGTACGAACCTATAGTGATGCATCGGCTTTACCATGCTTTCTTGAGATAAAGCAGCGCAACGTCAATATAATAAAAAAATACAGGGTTGCTGTTCATGATGAAGGCTGGCACCGTATGCTTGAAGCTCCGGGATACAGACTACACAAGGAGAAAGGTTATAAGGCAGATTCAAACAAGACTCTGTTCTTCAGAATGGCCTATGCCTACAATGCAGAGCCAAAGGTGCTGACGCAATATATGCGCAAGGCATATGTCTCTGACATTGATGATTACGCCAGAGTTACCTTTGACACGGATCTGCGCTACCAGCCGGCTGAAGGATATAACCTGATCCCGGACGAAAACAAGATGACACCCCTTGACCATGAGCTCATTTTCGACCCTGACTGTAATGTTGTGCTTGAACTTAAATGTTATACGACCCAGGTGCCGTTGTGGATGATAGATTTGATAAGGTATTTTAACCTTCGAAGAAGAAGTTTCTCAAAATATGTAACGGGTGTTTCAAACGTACTTAATCTTTTTAATTATAATAACACATTCAGACAAGAGGCAGTTAATGCCTTTAGTTAAGAGAATTGTCTAAGGAGACAAACCATGTATTGCTTTAAAATAAATTCAATTAGACTTATTGACGCCACTATTATTTTATTAGCGCTGTTTTTAACAATTCTCCCTTTTGGGATACTGCCGGCAAATGCATCAGGAATTGTTATTAGTGAAATAATGTACAATCCTGTTGATGCCAGTGACGGAACTGATGGTGATGAATTTGAATTCATCGAACTGTACAATACTGGAACGCAGACAGAAAATTTGACCGGATATACCTTCACCAATGGAATCAACTACGCTTTTACCTCTACGACTACTCTGGCTCCCGGAGCATATCTTGTTATTGTTAAAAACGTACAGTTTTTTGATATCAGGTATCCATCTGTTATAAACATTGCTCCCGGGGAATATGACGGCAGCCTGTCCAACAGTGGTGAAAAAATAACCTTTAAGGACTTAAACGATGAAACCATCGTCTCTGTAGAATATAATGACAGCAGTAAATGGCCGGCAAAGGCTGATGGAATGGGCAGTTCACTTGTTATAGCAGATTATGAGGGTATTCCTGATGACCCGGATACCTGGGCTGACAGCGGTTATTATAACGGTTCTCCGGGAAAGGCAGGATTTTCTGCTGCAACTGATATTGTAATCAACGAAGTATTAACCCATAGCGATGCTCCGCAGGAAGATGCAATAGAACTTTATAATCTTACATCCACTACCATTGATATCAGCAACTGGTATTTAACCGATGATGCCGGAATACCTAAAAAGTATCAAATAGAGGATACTTCTATTGAACCTAATGGTTATGCAGTTATTTATGAATACCAGTTTGCAGGTGGCGGGCAGGGAGATGATTCTTTTGCCCTTAATTCCGTTGTCGGAGACAGTGTCTATCTCTTTGCTGCTGACAGCTTTGGAGATATTACCCGGTTTGTAGATGCTGTAGAATTTGAGGCTTCAGAAAACGGTGTTTCCTTCGGCCGTTACCCCAATGGTAAGGGTACGCTTATAACGCTGGACAACTGCACTTTTGGTATAACAGATCCTGAAAATCTGGGCGAATTTCGAACCGGTACTGGTGCAAAAAATTCATCTCCAAAAACAGGGCCCATTGTAATTAATGAAAGAATGTACCATCCCCCTGAAACTGGAAATCCGCCGGAAGAAAACACTGCTAATGAATATATCGAACTTCATAATATTAGTGAAGGGGCTGTTGCGCTTTTTGATGTTGACACCCCTTCAAACACCTGGAAAATAACATCCGGTATCGATTTTTCATTTCCCATTAATGTAACAATACCTGCGGGCGGATATATTATTATTGTGGCAGATGTTGAGGCTTTTCAATCAGCTCATTCTTTTAGTACGGGTATTTCTGTTTATGGACCGTGGGCAGGCAAATTAAGCAATTCAGGGGAAGAACTGAAACTCTATAAACCGGATACTCCGGAAATTGATATAGTTCCATACATCCTGGTTGATTCTGTAGATTACAAAGACAGTCAAGCGTGGTCCCTGGGCGCGGATGGAGAGGGCTATTCTCTGGAGAGAAAGGCAATACCAGGCCTGGGATCTGATTCTGATAACTGGCAGACAAGTCCCCTTGATGGCTCACCCGGAAGGGAAAACGGTTCTTCATCAACAAACTGTTTTATTGCTACTGCTGCTTTTGGCTCACCAATGGAGAGGGAAGTTAAAGCCCTGAGAGACTTTAGAGACAGACATCTCTTAAATAGTTCTCCTGGCCATGCCTTTGTCCACACATATTACAAATATTCACCTACCTTTGCCGCTTTTATTGCCAGACATGACAGTCTGCGAGATGCAACACGTGTAATGCTTATGCCCCTGGTCGGGTTTGTAAAAATCGTTCTCTCGCAAAGCAGCGCTGAGCATAAATAATTCCGGGTTTCAAGGAGTCACCACCCTCCGTAGCGTTGCTGCTACGGAGGACGGGAAGGTCTCAGGTTAACAAATAAAAATATAATTCACCACAGAGCCTGCTATTATTCTTGAAAGATTTCATCAAGATCACGGTAGAAGGTCAGAGAGAGAGCAAAAATGAGCAAACGACAACGAAATTTATTTCAATCCATACTATTGATCATCAGCTTATCCTGCTGCAATGTAAGCACAGATCGGCCTGATGGCTGGACCAAAGAGACTCACAGCAACGATGCTGCTCCAAATTATGATATGTAGCGGTTCAAAGGAAAGTGGAAAGATCAAGAAAATAGCTATGGAAAGATTTTCGGTTATAATAACCTTTAAAAAGTGGACGAGACATGAAACATAACCATTAGTATCTTTAAAAAAATGCAGAGTTCAAGTTGCGTGCCATTGCCTTGACTCGGAACTCTCTGGAAATGATTCAAAGATACTTCTGGTTAACTTGAAATATTATTGAGAAAAGTCCCTCTGAATAAATAAATTCAAAATTACTTATGATTATGGTAACAGTTTAAGAAGTAAAACATTTGAAGATCTTATCGCCTATACGTAACAAAAGTGATTTTCCTAAGGAGTTATGGTGAGTTACACTGTTTTCATACTCCTGTTTTTTGTGGTTGTCAAGCCTCTTTCACCTAATATTTACTGTTTCCAGTAAAGACAGGATGTCATCAAAGGGTCAGGTTCTCCGCATTATGAACTCCATGGCCCTGTGATAGTCCCGCTGTACTTTCAGGTTGCACACTCTGCAGTATCGCTGTGTTGTTGTCACCAGCCGGTGCCCCAGAAGGTCCTGTATGGTTGACAGTTCAGTATCAACATTGAGGAGCTGTGTAGCCATTGTGTGACGCAGCTGATGACAGGAGACCTTCAGCCCGACTTTGTTACTGTAATACTCAATGCGTTTTTGAATTCCGCGTACGGATATGGGTGAACCCCGGCAGGTTCCCTTCTCAACCAGAAACAGTCCTCTTGATTTACTTAATGGTCGGCACTGCAGATAATCAATTAGTGCGCGATGTGCATCTGAACTGATATAGACAACACGGTCCTTGCCGCCTTTTCCCTGGTTTACAAATATTTTCTTTCGTTTCAGATCAATCGCTCCCAGAGTTAACCGTGACACTTCCTCAACACGAAGTCCTGTTCTAAGCATCAGCATAAAGATGGCTCGGTCCCGGGGTTTTTTTATGACATCAAACAGCCTTTTTACTTCATCATCATTTAGGAATCGGGGCAGTGGCCTCGGCAACCGCAGGGTGAATTTTTTACGTACCGGGTTTGTAATCTTTAAGATTTCTTCCCGTTGCAGATACTCATAAAAAGCACGAATACAACCGATATGACAGTTGATGGTTTTGGGCTTGAGTTTTCTACATAAAAGATAACCCACATACTCCGTGAGTTTTTCACACGTCGCCTGCTCAACCGGTACATTAATCCAAAGCACAAACTGTTTGAGCATGTTCATATAATTCCTGATTGTATGAGCTGAGCTGTTACGTCGTTTCAGATGACGCCGGTAGTTGATGATTGCATTAGTAGTCTCCATCCGTAGAGACGTAATTTTTTCATATAATGCTTTCTGATGCTTGCATTTTTATTTACTTTTTGAGAGGATTACAAAAATAACATTAGAGATATCAATAAATTTCTTTACCCTGAGGAAATTCTAACTATGAAAGTAAAGATCTGGGGAAGCCGAGGGTCCATACCCGCATCAATAAGTGCTGAAACAATCCATCACAAGATACACCGGGCACTGAAATTATCAGGCGAACTCATATTAAAAACAGACGGAGAAATCGAACGCTTCATCGAAACACGGCTTCCCTTTGCAGTTAAAGGAAGTTACGGGACAAATACGTCTTGTGCTCAAATAATAGATAATGATGAATACATTGTGCTTGATGCCGGCACAGGCCTGAGAGATTTGGGAAATAGCATCATCCAATCCGGTAAAACAGGATGCATTATTCACATCTTTCTATCCCACCTTCACTGGGACCACATCCAGGGCTTCCCGTTTTTCATACCCGCATTCATAAAGGAGAACACAATTAATTTTTATTCCTGCCACAGTATGCTTGAGGAAAAAATAAAGAGCCAGCAGACCGCGCCAACCTTTCCGGTTCCAATTGATTATATGAAGGCAAAGATAAACTATAATATACTTGAAGCCGGTAAGGAATATCAGATTAACGATTTTAATGTAACACCTATAGAGCAGAGCCATCCCGGTCTTTCATATGGGTACAGCTTTGAAAAAGATGGCAAAAAAATTGTCTATTCAACAGACTCAGAGCACAAAGACGCCCCTGATGATGCAGAAAAATTTGAAAACTTTTTTAAAGGTGCTGACCTTTTAATTTTTGATGCACAGTACACCTTGATAGACGCAATTAGCACAAAAGAAAACTGGGGGCATTCCAGCAATATGGTAGGTGTTGAGTTAGCGATTAAATCTGAAGTCAAACACTTGGTCATGTTTCACAGTGAGCCCACCCATTCTGATGAGACCCTTGACAAGAACCTTGAAGATACCAGAAAGTATTCGGCTATTTTTGAGGACAGCTATCCGCTTGAAGTAAGTCAGGCTTTTGATGGCATGGAGATAGACGTTTAACCGTATAATTTTAAAAATTTATTGATCTTCGCAATATAATTTCTGGTTTCCAGGGGAAGCCCTTCCGGGTTTCGCTCCACATTACCCATCCCCCAGTTATAGGCCGCAAGCGCAAGATCTTTATTTCCTTCATATCTGTCAAGAAGCGTCTTTAAGTAGCGTGTCCCGCCCATCACATTCTCAAAAGGATTATATGGATCAATAACGCCCAGTTCAGACAATTGATTATTAAGGGATACTTTTAATACCTTTTTGCATAAAAACAAGGCCGGGTTTCGGCTCTGCCTTTTTAACATAACCATCAGTACCTGTAACAAAACCTAAAGTTACAGGTACGTGATAATCATATAAAAGGCCCATGGCAAATACCTCTCATAAATAAGATAATGGTTATAGCACATAACAATAATCATTAACCTAAGCTGAGCGATTTTCAGCCTAAAAAAAAACCCTCAGAGTGAAAGAGT
>CAYLYF010000099.1:0-14719 GCA_964387595.1 uncultured Thermodesulfobacteriota bacterium
GGTGGGGGATTTTGACCCGGCCACAGGTGGGGGATTTTCAAGTGGCCATCGGGGTATATGACATCTCTCTCTCCTTTTGTTGATATTTAAATAGAAACAATACAGAATAAAGCGAATTTAACCTGCAATAAACTATATTGCTTCGGTAAAATATTACAATAATACAAGAAGCTTTTTTTAATAAGTATCAAACGGCTCAATATGAAAATAAACATTTTGTATTCTAACCCTAGTGCTTAAGGAATTATCTGGATTTACTTTTCTTGATTTTATTATGATTTATTTCCATTAAGCTACGGGAAGCTTTTCCCAGGATGACTGCTAACGTTTCAGATACAGCATCTAAAAGCTTTTTCCCCGACGCTTCAAGCATATCCAAAATGCTATCCATCGCTTTTATCTGGTCGGAGCGAAAAGATTCAAACTTCTTTTTACCTTTTTTAGTAAGCCTTAAATTTGAGAATCGTTTATCCTGTTCATCTTTTGAGCGCTTTACATAACCCATTTTCCCCATGCGTTGAATGGTATTGTTTATACTCTGAATCGACATATTTTTCTTTCATACAAAAAATCAAAACTGACAACATAGTCTTTAAATATCAAAATGGTGGAGATAAACAAATAATCCAAACAGATTAGATGCCTGCTTTTTTTAAACTAGATTTTAAAATAATGGATATTTAAGGGGAAACAGTTTTAAAGGAAATAGCGTTGTGGCTTTTTAGAGGTCCCTAAAAGCAATGGAAGGTATAAGAAATATGCAAAAGTAAGGATACACCTCCGGACAGGATCTATAATCAGAACTGAGGGTGGACAACCCCCTCCCTGAGGGCAAAACGAACAAGATCCGCCTTATTATGCAAATCAAGTTTTTTCATGATATTAGTTGTATGTACATGAACAGTATTAACAGAAACATTAAGCTTTATAGCAACGTTTTTTTGAGATCCTCCTTCAGCGGTCAACTGAAGGACCTCCCTCTCCTTACGGGTAAGTTTCACAATTTCCGTTTTCGTTGATTTTTTTCTCTTTCTGGACAAAAAACCGTCAACAACATACTTGGCAACCTGCGAACTTAAATACATCCTTCCTTTATACACTTCGCGAATAGCATGAATCAACTCTTCCGTGGCACTTTGCTTGACAATATAACCCCGAGCCCCGGCACGAAGTGCTCTTTCTACAAATTCCACGTTGTCATGCATACTCAGAATAATTATCTTGTTTTTACTGTTCTTCTTTACCAGTCTGTCCGTTACTTCGATACCGTTTAGCTCTGGCATAGAAATATCCATCACGTATATGTCCGGCAATAATTGTTCGGGCAGTTCAAGAACTTCTATTCCGGTTGAGACCTCAGCAACTATCCGAATATCCTCTGCCCTGCGTTCAATAACGGCTCTAACACCATTCCGGACGACCACATGGTCATCAGCCAGAACCACCCTAATGCACAACTTTTCTTTTTCATTCATATGGGATCCGTATATTTAACTGAGTTCCGTTTTCCGAAGTTATTGCAAAGGTTCCCCCCAAAGATTCCGTTCTAAACCGCATTCCCAAAACCCCCATTTTTGAACCGGCGCAATTCAAAAAACTTTCGATATCAAAACCTCTGCCATTATCCCGTACTTCCAGACATATATCTTTCCCAGACGTCTTTAAGGAAATTTCAGCTTTTGTCGCTTCAGCATGTTTAATAATATTGCTCATACTTTCCTTCACAAACCGGTATAAGAATATGCTGATATTCTCTTTCAGAGCAATGCCCCTAAGATCATAGTTTAGGCAGACATTAATTACAGAATAATCTACCAACGATGATAATAACACTTTCAGAGCAGCTTCGAGACCGAGAATATCAAGTTCCTGCGGACGCAGATCATAAACTATTTTTTTAAGACCCTCAAAAGAATTGTTAAACACAATTTTCAGCTGACTGAGCTGCTCAAGCGCGGCATCCAGATTTTGATCCTGGATTTCTTCTTCTGCAAGACTCAAACGAGTAGAAACTGCAACCACAGCCGCCCCCAGTTCATCATGAAGCGCCATGGAAAGATTTTTCTTTTCCAGTTCTCTACAGTCCAGTACCGCGCTGGACAAACGTCTTACTTTCTCCTTATAGATCATGGCTTTTCGCTGATTTTTTTTATATCTTAACATTAATTGGTGATGCTCAATTGTATTTTTAAGTGCCAGGGCAAACACATCAAAGATCTTGATCGAAAAAGAATTAAAGTTTTTTTTCTCCTTAAAGTAGACACTTAATACACCATAAGATTTTTCTTCAATCTTTATCAGCCGGCCAATACAGTTACAAATAGCATTTTCCCTGACAACAGGGTCTGTTTCAGCAAAAGTCGAAGAGATAAGATCATCGTATAAAACCGACCCACTTTCTCTACAATTCAGAATATCTAAAGAAACAGTTCCTTTTTGTTTTTGTAGCTCATGCAAATTCTCTGGAAGGTTCCACCCCGCAACTGTTCGTAGCATCATGTGTGTTTCAGGTTCCTGATAAAGAGCGAAGGCCCCCTTCAAGACTAAACCAACGGCTTCTACAATATTAATAATATTTTGCTGTAGTTTACGGGTAAGCTCAACGATATTATTATTTACCCCATCTGTAGTGAGTTTATCCTGTTTTTTAGCAGTAATATCGCGGACAACCACAACAAATATTATTTCACTCTGTGCTTTGATCATTAACGGATCAAATTCACAAATTATTTCTGAACCGTCTTTACACGAAACGAACACGTCAACCGGGTCAGTCTTAAAAAGCGATTCACCCGTCTGCATCATAATATCGATCTTGCATTTATTCAAAGCAAATAATTCCGGTGGAACTATCAGACTGTAATCACATCCAATAGCCTCCTCGGAAGAGTAACCGAACATCGTTTCCGCTGCACGGTCCCAGTAGATAATAACTCCGTCCCCATTAATGGCATATATTGAATCACGCTCAGAATGGCGCATCGATTGACTCTTCTCTCTGATAAGCCTGATAATGTCTTTCGACAGCATACAGGGATTCAGAGAGGCTGATTTACAATCAAGCTGATAGTCATAATTTTTATTCATAGGCAATCTCACGCATAAAAAATGGGTCTTGTCTATACAGTCTGTTTTAATCTATTACAGCATATTAAAAATTTTGCCAACATAATTTTTGACTAACCTGTAACTATCTGTATTTTTTAAATAAACAAGGACCGTCAAACGTATCTTATACCTTCCATTGCTTTTAGGCACCTCTAAAAAGCCACAACGCTCTTTCCTTTGAAACTGTTTCCCCTTAAATATCCATTATTTTTAAATCTAGTTTAAAATAAGCAGGCATCTAATCTGTTTAGATTATTTATTTATCTTTACCATTTTGATAATAAAAGAGGATGTTATCAGTTTAAATTTTTTGTATGAAAGAAAAACATGGCGATTAAAGTAGTTTTAGCGGATGCGCATGCTGCTTTACGGGACAGAGTCAGAGCTATTGTTGAACGTAAAGCCAAGGATATCCAGATTGTTGGTGAAGTATCAACAGGAATGGCTGTTCTAGAATTAGACCGCCAAAATCCATCTGATGTTTACGTTATAGATATTTCAATGTCTGAACTGGACGGTATTGAGGTTACTGAACGCTTGATAAAAAACAATCCCAAAAGCAGGGTTATCATTTTAAGTATGTATGATAGCCCGGAGCTTGTAGAAAAAGCACTTTCTGTCGGCGCTCTGGGTTACATTGTCAAGCGAAGTCTTGCTGAAGAGATAATTCATGCTATTCGGGAAGTATATAAGGGGGGGACATATCTTAGTGCCCGAGTAACAGGGGATGTGGTTGACGGGTTTTTGAACAGAGCAGGCTAAAATATTGAAAATCGGGGAATTGTAAAACTCACCCGAAAAGAACGCGAAATTTTGCAGTTCACTGCGGAGGGTTTCTCTCAAAAAGAGATTGCTCTTAAACTAAAGATATCTGTCAATACGGTTCATGTTCATACAAATAATATGATGTCTAAACTGAATTTACACAACAAGGCAGATCTTGTTCGTTTTGCTATTAGGGAGGGAGTTGCACATGTATAACGTCGAAACTCACCAGGAGATCCAACTGAGCGGTGAACATACAAAAAGGAGTGAGCTATGAATGACTGCTTAGCAATCCGGTTCTGTTACTATATATTGATAATCGCAGCAATAGCTATCAATAGCGGCTGTGGGGTACAGGAAGAGGTGAAACCGAAAGCACTACCTTTTCGAATGATAACGTCAAATCATCTTTACAGTGTTGATTCTACTGACTCTAATAATGTATGGGTGGTGGGGTTTGATTTTTCAATCTTTCATTCTCCGGATGGAGGGGATACCTGGGAGAAACAAAAGGCCGAAACGGACTACAATCTTTGTGACGTTCATTTTATAAATAACAGTAAGGGCTGGATTGCCGGAAGAATGGGTTCTCTCCTGTATACGGAAAATGGCGGTAAGGATTGGGTACGGCAGCAAACGGGAACGAAACATCATCTCTTTGCCCTCACCTTTGTGGATGATGAAAATGGTTGGGCTGTGGGAGATTTTGGTATAATTATCCATACTGCAGATGGCGGTAAGACTTGGGAGAACCAGGGGCCGGGTAAAGACATTATATTTAATGATGTTTTTTTTACGGACCGCTGGAAAGGTTGGGTTGTGGGAGAGTTTGGACATATCCTTCATACCCGTGACGGCGGGGCAACCTGGAATAAACAGGAATGCCGGGACATTATTCCGGTGATTTCTGAAAGTGAGTGGGCAACATCTCCGCCAAATCTTTTTAGTGTCTATTTTATCGATCAGAATCACGGCTGGGCAACAGGTATGGATGGAACCATCATTACAACCCCGGATGGCGGTGAAACCTGGAGCAAGATCTCAAATCCTGCAGAAGATTCAAAGGTAACGCTTTATCAAATTAATGTTATTGGCAGCCGTGGCTGGGCTGTTGGAGAAAAGGGAACATTTCTTCTCTCCAGTGACAAAGGGGTTACATGGGAGCTTCAATCTGATCGTACCAATACTAAATTCTGGCTTCGTGATGCTGATTTTTCTGATAATTTAACCGGGTATGCGGTGGGGTCCCGAGGGACAATCATTAAAACCGGGGACGGTGGACAATCCTGGAATATGCTTTCCGGAATACCTTTGGCACAGAAACATTAACTGAATTTTTAGGGAACGGACCATGCAAAGATTTGCTGACTTCATTATAAAAAGGCGTGCTTTTATTGTAACAGTTATTGGACTCATTACGCTCTATTTTGGATACCATATGTTTTTCATTAATGTCGGTACGGATTTTGATGACCTGCTTCCGCAATCTCATGAATATATTAAATTCCATCATGAGATCAGGAAGACTTTTGGCGGCGCGAACTTTATGGTAATTCTTCTTTCGGTAAAAGAGGGTGATATCTTTAACTTAAAGACGCTGAAAAAAATCCGGACTATAACGAATGAACTGGAAGGAGTTCCGGGAATTGACCGGTTTAAAATTCTTTCTATTGCCTCCCGGAAGATTAAGAACCGGAAAGTAACGTCATGGGGCCTTGAATCAACGTCACTGATGTGGCCTGAGGTGCCTAAAACACCTCAGGAGATGAAGTGTTTAAAGGATGCTATCTATTCAAGCGAAGCCTATTACGGGACCTATGTGTCATTAGACTCTAAGAGCAGTCTTATTTTTGCAGACTTTCTTGAACAGGAATCTCTAAACTATAGTCGAATATATAAAGAACTGGAGCGGATCAGGGCTTCTGTTGAAGACGAAAATACAGTGGTGTCTATTGTCGGAGCACCCATGCATCTTGGTGTTGTCTCCAGTATGGTAAGTAGCATGAACTATATAATGGTGGGAACTGCCATTGTGATACCCTTTCTGCTGTTTATTGCCTATCGAACCCTGTGGGCAGTGTTGCTGGTACCTCTTTCCGGTATCATTTCCGGTATCTGGGGAATCGGGTTTATGGAGTTGATGGGATTTAATATTGATCCGTTGATGATGGTTGTACCGTTTCTCATTTCACTTATGGCCTTTCGTCATTCCCACCAGCTCTATAACCGGTACTATGAGGAGTATATCAGAACAGGGGATCCTCTGGAAGCAGTGAGGATTATCATTGAAAAGATGTTCATTCCTGGACTGACAAGTGTTATTACCGATGCTTTTGGTATTGCTGTTGTTGCGTTTGTACCGATTCCGCTGTTGCAGGAAATGGCCATAGCAGGTGCATTCTGGTCTGTGGTGACAGTGGCTGTCGGATTAATATTGACGCCTGTCATGCTGAGTTATGTGCCGGTGTCTGGTAAATTTTTGGCCCAGATGGAGAAGGAGGGGCTGAAAGAGAGAGAACGTAGTGGTTTTGCCAACAGGTTTTCTGACTGGCTCGGTCCATGGTTGGTGGGAAGGGGACGATACTATGTAATGGGAATTGCCATTTTGATCCTGGGAGTTTCATACTACGGGTCAGAACAGCTTATTGTGGGGGATGCCCAGGTGGGTTCAAATTTGCTGTATTCTTCATCACTCTACAATCAGGACAGTGTAAGGATAAACAAAGTTTTTCCGCTTATTAATCCACTCTATATTGTATTGGAAGGGGAGGCATATAAGTCTTTGTGTGAACAGAAGATGATGATTGATATCAAGAACTTTTCCAATTATATGAAAAAACACTCCGGAGCAGTGGGAGTGCAGAACGTTATTCGGCCGGTTATGAGTATACCTCAGATGTTTCATGATAATGACCCAAAATGGTATGGCCTTCCAGAAAATCCTGAAGAGGCAGCGTGCTTCCTATATATGCTCAAGATGTCCGGTGATCCGGGTGATATGGATAAGTTTATTGATCCAAAAATTCAGAAAACCAGTATCGTTGTTTATTTTATGGATAAAACCGGTCCAACTATTAAGCGGGCGATTGAAACTGCAAAAACATACATCCAGAATCATTCCGATCTGCCCACCATATCCCAGCTTACCGGCCAGCCGACAAATTATGCTTACAAACTGGCAGGCGGTGTTATCGGGGTTGAAGCTGCCATCAATGAAGTTGTCGCGGAAAAGCAGCTTCAGACACTTCTGGTGGCTCTTCTGGGGGTATTTGTTTTCTGTACCATCAATTTCAGATCTGTTAAGTGCGGTTTAATCCTGATGCTGCCTCTGGCCTTGTCGAATTTTATGGCTTTTGCGTATATGGCATTTAATGAAATCGGACTGTCTATCTCAACGCTTCCGGTCTCTGCTGCAGGAATCGGAATGGGGGTTGATTATGGTATTTATCTGATGGCCCGGCTTGCAGAGGAACAGCGTAAAGATCCCTCCCTGTCCCTTGAAAGCGCGCTAAACCGGACCATTCAGACTTATGGAAAGTCTATTATATATATCGCCGGGACTCTGGTTCTTGGTCTGTTGGTATGGGTGCTGTCTCCGCTGAAGTTTCAGGCGCAAATGGGAATGATGCTGGCGGTGATTCTGTTTCTCAACTGCCTGGGGGCTGTTTTTCTTGTTCCAGTACTGATCTTGGTATTTAAACCTGATTTTAAAGAAAAAAAGTCAGGCAAGCCAAGTTAAGGTGTTTGTTATATAGAGTGATGGAATTTGTTGAACAAAACAATAAACAAAAAAGAGGAAGGGAGAAAGATTATGAGAAAAAGGATTATAAGTGTTTTTGTAACCGTGTGGTTACTGGCATTGGCAGGAAATGCTTTTGCTTTGGATCTGTTTTCTGGCAAGCTGACTGTGCATGGTATAGCTCAGACAACGGTTCAAATGCCCACTCACAAGGAAACATCACCGGACCAGTTGCATGATTATGATTTTCATAATATCAGGGGTACGCTGAAACTTGAAACTTTGTGGCATGCTTATGAAGGAGAGTCCTATAATATCAATGTATACTCGATTTTCAAGAATTATTATGACAAAGCCTATGATATTGATAGCGGGTACGGCAACTATATAAGCGATTTTAGTGGCCACCGGTCCTTACGCAATGAACTCAGAAGCTATACTACTTTTAGGGACATCTGTCGGGAATTTTTCATTGACGTGGCTAACCCTCTGTTTCAGGTCCGGTTGGGAAAACAGGTTGTATCCTGGGGCGAGACGAGCTTTTCTCGAATGGCTGATATTGTGAACCCCATTGATGCACGAGGGGTGATTAACCCGGTAGTGCCTGACTTTTCACAAATGAAGCAGGGGTTGTGGATGGCGCGCTTTTATTATACTAATCCTGATATGTGGCAGAACATGACTCTTGAATTGCTGATAATTCCGGATTTTCAACCTACCCGGGTTTATCCGGCCGGTCATCATATGATGCATCCAAGTGCTTTTAATATGATGCAAAACCCAAATGAAGTACTTAAAGCCAGGTACAGGGACAAGCCAAAATCATGGGGCAGCCCGGAAATCGGTTTTAAAATTCGCGGGTTTACTGGCGGGTTTGACTGGTCTTTGCAGTATTTGCATCATCGGAATGACAATCCGGTGACCCAAGAGGGTAAAGCACTTTTGTCTGCTTTGCCCGCGCTTTTCGGTATAGGCCGTACTGAAGATGTATATCATTATGCTTGGCAGCATACAATAGGTGCAACTTTTAATAAGCCTCTTCCCTTTGATATATCTATTATTCCGGGAACCAGTCTTAAAATGAGCGGTATCCTTTTTAAGGGTGAGTTTATCTGGGAGAAGGACAGGGATATTAACCAGACAGCGGGTTTTGATGTGCGTGTCCGGGAGATTGACCGTTATGCAGGCGTGCTGGGCTGGGATTGCAAGATTTATCTGCCCTGGATTACGCCGCGTTACAGAAATAAGCTGTTAAATTCAAGCACACAGCTGTTCATGGAATGGGTTCCGGACCGGCACAGAATTGATTCTATTTCACCCTGGAGTACCCAGCGAAAAAAAGGCCATCACTATGCAGCCGTTACTGAGAGCTTGTCATATGCTTTTTGGCATAGCAGGATAATTCCTGCTGTAAACCTGAATTACAATCTTACAGAGGGGTCTCTTCAATATGCGCTCGCACTTGTTTTTAAGCCGACCTATAAATGGGGCTATTCTCTGGTGTTTGCTGATTTTATTGAATATGGTCGAGAGACAGACAATGGAGATATGTTGATTTTTGATATTACCTATGAATTCTAACTTAAGAAAAGGAGGTGCATTCTGATGAAAAATAAAGATCATTCCAATATGCGTATATATATTTATTTAACAGTTATTCTGCTGTTGCTGTTTGTGACAACAGGTTTTGCTATTGCTTTGGAATATCCCAAGGCCTGTTATGAAGGAGAAGAGCTCGAAAAGGTTCGTACATGGGAGAAGACCTGGGCCGGTAAAAAAATTGACAGCTCAAATGTAGATAGTGTGAAGGAATATTTACCGGACAGCTTTTACGGTCTTATTAAAGATACCAATCGCTGGGGTAATACTTACTTTACGATTATTCCCTATCAAACCATTGTGCCTTCGCCGGGAATTATTGAACAAACCCGTAAAAACCACGGAAAAAGCAAAGTAGGCGATAACAAAGAGTTGCTGAATTATGTGTCAGGCGTGCCGTTTCCGGAGGCTCAAAGTGGACTTGAAATTGCCTATAATTTCAGAACCCGAACTTTTGGTGATGCCTATAAGAGTCGTGATACGGGACATATTGTTGATGGGAAACTGAAATATGATATGAATATTGATCTGGAAAATAATCTCTGCTTTTTCGCCGGTCGAACCGATACGCCGCCGGTTCCAGAATTTCTTAATAACCCGAAAAAAATCTGGCGTGCGTTTTCCATGACACAGCTGGCACCTCCGGAGACCCGTAACATGAGAATTATGGAAATTCAGTATAAGGATTTTATGAAACCTTATGACATGTGGATGTGGCTTCCGGCCGTACGAAGGGTAAAACGTCGCTCAACCACAGAACGGCAGGACTCAGCAAGTGCCGGTGACAACTGTGGATATGACAATATGGGCTATGACGGTCCTATACGGATTAATGACTATAAATATCTTGGTCAAAAGGAGTATTTGTTTTCCCGTCACAATGATATGGACAAGTTAGAACATACGCCGGGACACCCTGTCTGGAATAATCTCCAGCGTGAACGTGTGAAGGTTTATGTTGTTGAAGTGATTAATGAGAGTTCTACCTTTCTCTACAGCAAAGTAATCTGGTATCTTTGCCCGGAATCCTGGCAGATCTTGTATGCTGACCGTTATGATCGCAGAGAAAAATTATGGCGGATCAGTGATCAGGTTGGAAATGTGGGGAAGGGGCATAACGGTGTTGATGTGGCAAGCTTTAGTGCCAATATGTCCATTGACATTCAACGCATTCATGGAACGCTGGGCTTGTCTGATAAAAAATACGGATATGATTTTGACCCAAATATGTTTTCTCTGTACTATCTTCAGAAACATGGTTATTGACAGTGGTGATTTTCGATTATGGGAAGAACTTAATTCTTAAGTCTTAATTTGCGGGACTGTGATAAACATCACCTGATAAAAAGTACGTTGCGAACCCCTCCGCAACCAGCCTTAATAAGGGAGCACCGTATGATGTGCTTCCTTATTAAGGTGTAAAGCGGCGAAGAGATGTGGTGTTTTGATACCGGAGGTCTGGTGCAGTCTTCACCTTCAGTTAGCAATGGGACCATTGCCCCAGTTATGATGGTGATACCTGTAGAGCTGGATGACGTGGGACCGGTCCTGACGGCAACAGCAGTCGGTGTTGTTTTTATGATCGGCAACAGCGGTGGTTTTGTCGGCCCAGTTATAGGTGGTATGCTGATGGATTCCTTCGGAAATTTCTCAGGCTTTTTTACCATGGGTGCTGCACTTATTCTTGCAGCACTTGTGATTATTCCGCTCCGGGAAACAGGTGGAAAGAAAAAATCAAAAGAAGCTGAATCTGTCTCAATTCATTAATATTCACCTGAGATTGAAATCTTGTTGAAGGATCAAGGCAATAAAAACAAAATTTTTATATGATTAATATTTTAAGTTTAACAGAAGAGGTCTACAGTTTGCAAAAAGTGAATAATATAGCGACTGTGATAAAACAACACCAGATAAACAGTACGTTGCGATCCCCTCCGCAACCAGCCTTAATAAGGGAACAATATATGTTGTTCCTTTATTAAGGCCCTTCTAAATTACAGTCAAATAAAATCAAAGAGGAATGAAACACTAAAGATTCGAAAGGTCTTGCGATGTCTTTATGTATGGATAGGATCAAGAATGCAATTATTGAGGGTGTTGATGAACTTGTAACTTCTAAAACTGAAACAGTACTTGCCGAGGGTGTGCCTGCTGCTGACATTGTAAGAAATGCGATTGCTCCCGGTAAAAAGACGGTTACAGGAGATGATGTTTTTCTTACCCAGCATGATATTGAAGTATTTCAAATGGCTAAAGTTGCTGTTTGTGCCGGAATTGAAGCTCTGTTTGAAAAAGCGAAAACCAGTTGGGATCAGGTTGAAGATATTATTCTGACCGACAATTTAGGCTGTTCTTTAGATTCGGCTGATGCAGTTGCTGTGGGAATGCATTCAGCCGAAAGTGCCGAAAAAACATCATTGATGAAGAATGCAGTTGTAATAGGGTGTATGCGCTGTATTGTTTCAGCATCACAAAGAAGTTTGACCGAACGAATTGCCTGGTAGGTGAACTATCTCGAACTAATGTCATGGCCCCGGTTCCATAATCTTTTTGCCCGGTCAAAGGGTGATGCTTGATTAACATCTGTATTTGGAATAGTTCTTAAGTTTATTGAAAAACAGGAATTTCATTAGGGAAATACAAAACAATAGAGAAAGGATTATTATGGGAAAAAAAATGTGGAGAACACTTTTATGTGTTGGTATCGTGTGTTGCTGGTTGTTAAATGTTATGCCTGCCAGGGGTCAGGACAAAGCAGGGTCTTCTGATTCCGATGAAGTACCGGAGATTGTTTTGGGTCAGTCAATGCCGGAGGATCATCAGGAACTTGAGAAAGGGATGGGGTGTATGGAATGTCACCGGATTAAAACTGATGCGGTGTCTACGGCGACGGAACTGTTTCTCAAACAAAAAGGAAAGATTTCAAATGACCTTGTCTGGCAGGAAATCATTAAATTTTTTGGACATCGGCGAAGTTGTGTTCTGGCAACGAATGTTAATCATGAGTCCTTTGTAACTACTATTGATTTTGCACTTGATCATGAAAACAAGCTGTTTTATGCTCTGTCTGAAAAAGGGACGCGCAAGCTTGCTCAGATGAAGATGAACTCGAATATTGCTTTGGAATTCCATAATCAGACGGAATGGCAGAAAAGTATCTTTCGATGTCTGCAAATGAGAGGGCATGCTCGTGTTTTCAGTTCCGATGATCCGCAGTTTGATCAGGGACTGAAAATTTTTAAACCTTCAAAAGTTGATCCAGAAATTATCAAACGGGGGATGGATATGACCTGTTTTACCCCTTCAGAAATTCTTTTTTATGATGTACTGAGAAAGGATACAGGCCATAATATTTTTCAACTCTGGGAACGGTAATTAAAGTAAAAATGAGACTAAAAAAAAGCTTAAAACATACTTCTGTAAACGTTCCGGTTCGGGCAGGAACACTCTGTGTCGTTCCTTCCAAAGACGGCACACCTGTTTCTTATGAAATTTTCGGTACCGGAGATCCGCTCCTTGTCTTCGTTCATGGCTGGAACGGCGATTCCCGTTATTGGCGTGCCCAAATACCGTATTTTTCCAAACATTACCGCATTGTTTCTCTCGACCTTGCGGGTCACGGTCATTCAGGCACCTCTCGTTCCCGCTATACAATGAAATCTTTTGGTGAAGATGTACATGCTGTGACAGAAGCGATCAACAGTCACAACGTTATCTTGATCGGTCACTCCATGGGAGGTCTTGCAATTGCTGAGGCTGCCCGCTTGATGCCTGACCGGGTTATCGGATTGATCGGTGTGGATACGCTTCAAAACATAGAACAAACAATCACCCGCCAATTCTTTGAAACCATTATGACCCCGATGAAAAAAGATTTCCAAACCGGAATCCGGCAGTTCGCAGAGAGAATGTTTTCGCCCGACATTGACCCTCAGCTTAAAGAATGGCTCCTTGCGGATTTGTCTGCGGCATCACCTGACGTTGCCTTTAGTACAATGGAAGAAATGATGTTACCCTGCATCACCGGAGAATTGGCTAAAGTTTTTGAAGAAATCCGTGCTCCTGTCATAACCATTAATGGAGATTTAACACCCATAAATTATGAGGCCAACCGGCGTCATATGATTTACTTTGATGCTGTTGTTCTAGAGGGAGCAGATCATTTCTTATTTATGACCCAACCGGACGCATTTAATCTCTTGTTGAAGAGTGCAATCGATAAGATTTTAAAAATTCATAGACAACAAGACTGGGTTCTTAAAAATACTGATGAACCCTAAACTAGTTAACAACTCGCTTGAAAAGCCTGAATAGTATATGAGTTATAAGGATGTTTCCGCAAGATTAAAGAAGTAGGGCCCGGCTTTTGGATAATATCCAATCAAAAACACCTGCTGAAAATATTGGCTGAGAAGCCATGGTGATGGCGGAAGACGGGTAATAACAACTAAAAAATATGCGAAAATATGCGATTATGCAGCCAAAACTGTACATTTGCTATCTTTTGCTCGTTAAAAAACTTAGTTAATACAATAGGTTACTGATTCTACGGTTTAAATTTTCAATCCTCTCTTCGGCACCAAATATAAAAAAGGGCCCGTAATTATATCAATTACGGGCCCTTTTTTTTAAAGGTACGTTTTTGATGGAGACTTTATGATGGGTTGAAATCGAGAGGTCAGATATTTAATGAGACTGGTGTGCTGAACAAGATGTGGCCCCTTTTCAGATTAGTTTAATATTTAGGTTTGACCCTATATTTTTTACATATTTGTTTTCCATTGTCAGTCTAACGTATAGATCAGCTGCACCTACTGGTTCGACACGTTTTCCACTTCTCTTAAAAACGCCCGTTGCAGCCCGAGGAGTTCCAACGGCCTGTCCACGGGGGTCATGTGGGCGCTTCCCTGTATGATATGATACTGGGAATTATTGGCAAATCCAGACTGCCATTTAGTATAGGCAGGCGTACACACATCGTCGTTTCCGCAGGTCATAAGAACAGGAACATTCAACTTGGACAGTTGCGAGGTTACGTTGACCGTCTTTAGATTTCCCAGCACATTCAACTCCGAACCGCTTGCAATCATCATGTCGTGGATTGCGGGATTTCGTGCGGCTGTCAATTTCTTCATCGCCTCAGGTAGTGGCCAGGTGTTTGTAACATGCCCCTTCATGAACTCCATGCAAGCTTCGTCGTAGTCGTTTTTTGTCCCTACCCCCCTCAACTCATAATCATCAATCACCTGCCCGGCTTTTCCATTTAGGCAGCTCAAGCCCTGCTTAAGTGTTGGGGCAATATGATTGATGTAATAGGGAAAACTCAGTATTGGGCTATGGAGAGAAATAGACAATATACCGTCGGGGTTTTTGGCGGCAAATCCAACAGCCAGAGTCGTTCCCCATGAATGACCAATCAAATGGTACTTCTTTAAGCTCAGACCATCCCGAATCGCTCTCACCTCATCAAAATATCGTTCAGCAGTCCACAAGGATGGATTATCCGGG
>CAYLYF010000100.1:0-14521 GCA_964387595.1 uncultured Thermodesulfobacteriota bacterium
TGTCTGTCCATTAAAACTTGAAATAAGCAAAATTGGGACAGGCTCTAATTATACCTTGTCCCAGGAACAACAAGGACTGGCAGGGAAATACTTGTTGGGAAAAGAGGTCTATGACGGTCGGGTATCACAGGACTTGATCACAAAGTTTAGTGAACAGGAGGTGATGTGTATATTGATCGCAGTGATGGTGGTCATGATTCTTTTATATGCATACCTGGGGAAGCGGCCGGAAAGCGAATCGTAATCGATAAACAGTTTTTTAGGGCAGTTTCTGTTTTACTATAGCCTCGGGACAGCTGGGCTACCGTTTGAACGGTTTTAACGGATAAACATGAAATTTCAAGGTTCAAATTAAGAATGTCAAATGAAACTAAAAAACACCAATGCCAAACTCATTTATCCTTTTTGTGCTTTTTCTTTCGCTTTTTTGGCATTCATTTGTCATTTGAACTTTGGTTTTTGACATTAGATTGAACTTCACCAACCGTCACTTAAAACATATGGCTACACGTTATAAAAATGCTCTAGCCGCGACTTCAGCCAAAACAGAATAGCGGTACTTATTTCCATTTATGGAGGTTTGATAAGTGATGAAAGCAATGACGCGAAGAGATTTTATCGAAAAGATAATGGCCGGAGGACTGATGCTTGCTGTTGGCGGATGTTCAAAAAAAATGATCTGGCCGGTACGCGGATCAGATTGCGGCTCAATGCGAATGGTGTTTTATACGGATGTGCATGCAAGAACAGAGTGGGATACACCGGATGCCATGGCTTTAGCAGCAAATGCCATTAATGCCCGAAAAAGTGATATGGTGATTTCAGGTGGAGATTTGATTACAGATGGATTTCAATCTTCTTATCATAAGGTCGCTTCCCGGTGGGATGCCTACATGAAAATGCATCGGGCAATTAAAGCAGACATCTACCTCGCCAGGGGAAACCATGATCTTGTTGCTGCTATTCCGGAAGATGGAACGCCTGCTGCTGATAATCCGCGTGCCGTATATCTTGACCGGATGGGTCTGGAGCGAACCTATTATTCGTTTAATGCTGTGGGGTAGCACTTTATTATGCTGGATGCCATTCAGGTGACCCGGGATAAATACAAATATCAGGGGATTGTCCAATCCCGGCAACTGGAGTGGTTAAAACAGGACCTTTCAGGCCTTTCAAAGAATACGCCGATTGTTATTGTTACTCATATTCCCCTGCTCACTTTGTTTTACAGTGCCAGCAAGGGCGCTACATTTTCTGTTCCGCCCCACCGGGTTATTGTGAACAATCATGAAGTCTTGAAAATTCTGGAGAGATACAATGTCCTTCTGGTTTTACAGGGGCATTCGCATGTCAGTGAAATGATCAAATGGCAGGATACGACCTTTATTACCGGAGGCGCGATTTGCGGGAAGTGGTGGCGGGGGAACCGGTATGGCACAGAGGAAGGATTTTATGATATCACTCTGACCGGGAACCATGTTGCGTGTTCCTATATCGACTATGGCTGGGTGGCGAAACGTCCTTTGAATAAATAGTAAAGAAATAGTTATAAGGGAAAAGAAGAAGGGGTGTTTCAGGCTTTTTCTTTTTTCATTTCATCAAACATTTCATCGATCTGTTCCTGGGTCTTTAACTCCGGCTCTTCGATTCCAATTGACGTCATGCAGATATCGATCTTTAATTCAATATCCGGAATTTTTTCTTCTGCCGCTTTTATGGATTCAAGATCATTGAAACAGTTTGAAAGGACTGAGATAACAAGGTTTAAATTTTTTATTATTATCCTTAGGGTCATCCCTTTTATTTCGCCGCATTTTGTAGCGAGAAGAGAAGTCTTTCTTGAAAGGCGTGCAAAACCTTCAAATCCGATTGATGCAGTACCGCCTATAAGACGGTTAAGCTTTTGTGCAAACTCCATGAGTATTGCTGTTTCCGCATCATTTGGAATTCCCACAAGTTTCAGGCTGTCTCCAAGGGTGTAAAGTTCATCGAGAAGCTCTCTTGATTCCATTATAAAGCTTTCAAGGATGTCGTTTTGAAAGTTGAAATTGTCAGAATCGTTTTCGGTATTAATTTTGTGTACCAGGGGCATGTTGGTCTTAATAAGTTCAACAGAGGTTTCTGTGCGCAGTATCTTTGATAAAAAAAGAGTTGTCTGTTCGATCTGTTTTGCAAGAGAAGCCATTATCTGATGAGATAGACGGGGATGGTCATAAATAATCTCTCTAACCATGCTGATGTGATAAGAAGCTATTCTTGATTGTGTTACGGCGGTGGCAGTGATGCTGTAGGGGCTCTCGAGGTAATAATACTCAATTCCTAAAACATCGCCGTCATTTAAGATGCGAATCTTTTTATTTGAATGGTAAATTTCTATTTTGCCCTGGAGTACCACATAGAAGCGGTCGTTTCCTGAACCTTCGGTTATAACAGGTTCGTTGGGCGCATATTCTCTAATGATGACTTTTGGGACGCTCGGATCTGTCGCCATGATTATTTTATAGCTGTTTAGAATTGGGTTTAATGTTAAAAGGATATGAGAAACCCTTATAAGTGTCAAGTAAAAGTCTTTCTTTTGTTTTTTTGTATTTTACTTGAAATATCAATAAATGTCGGCATAATTGATGGATGAATGATAAGTGCTTTAAAATAAAAGAGAGATTTTAATGGATGAGTATAAAAATGAATATGAGAAGGAATATTCAGATAACAGCTTTTGGGGCAAATTAAAGAAATTTGCAAAAATTGCAGGGAAGGATGTTATTGAAAAGGCCTTGCAGCTTTATTATGCTGCACAAAGGCCGGAGATTCCTACCTGGGCAAAGAGTGTTATTTACGGGGCTCTGGGTTACTTTATTTTTCCTGCAGATGCTATTCCAGATATTATTCCTGTGGTGGGGTATGCCGATGACCTGGGTGTTTTAGTTGCCGCAATTGCAACGGTTTCGATATATATAAATAATGATGTTAAAGAGAAAGCACGCAGAAAAACCAAAGACTGGTTTGACTGCTAGAGCATTTTCATAACGTGTAGTCATTGTGCAGCAAAAGGCTGATGTGGTTTAATCTAAAAACCAGATAAAGAACAAATGTCAAAGCACAAATATCAAATGAATGTCAAAAAAGAAAAAAGCATGAATCCGCTGTCGCATGCCCGTCCTCCCCAGTAGCTATGCTACGGAGAGTAGAAAGCTGTGGTTTGACAGATGGTTTGGTCTTGGTGTTTTGAACTTTATTTGGTTTTTTTAATTTGGAATTTTAAATTTCATGTTCATCCATTTAAACCGTTCAAGGTATTCTTGAGGCTACAGTAAAAAAGAAATTGCTCTGGACAGGTTTAAAGGTCTTAAACTGTACCTATTCTACAAACTCTTTTCCGGTGAGTTTTGTATAGGCCTCAACATATTTTTCTTTGGTCCGGCTGATAATATCTTCAGGCAAAGCAGGAGGAGGCGGGGACTTGTCCCAGTCAAGGGTCAGAAGATAATCCCGGACAAACTGTTTGTCAAAGCTCATCTGGGAGTGGCCGGTTTCGTAGGTGTCCTGGGGCCAGAAACGGGAGGAGTCCGGAGTGAGGACTTCATCTATTAAAATAATTTCATTGTCTATCATACCAAATTCAAGTTTTGTGTCGGCAATGATGATGCCGCGCTGTTCGGCGATTTCCCTGGCTCTTTTATAGATCTTTATGGTTAGCTCACGGAGTTTTTCAGCGGTTTCTTTGCTGATGATGCCGCATATTTGGTCAAAGCTCACATTTTCATCATGGTCCCCCACGTCTGCTTTGGTCGAGGGGGTAAATATCGGTTCCGGGAAGGCTTCTGATTCTTTAAGTCCTGAAGGAAGTTCTATTCCGCAGATGGCCCCTGTTTTCTGATAATCCTTCCAGCCGGAACCGGTTATGTATCCGCGGACAATACATTCTGCAGCAATAGGTTTGGCCTTCTTTACAAGCATGCTTCTGCCGGCGAGTATGTCGGAATATTTTTTACACGCCTCAGGGAAATCGTTGATGTCAGTTGATATCAGATGGTTGGGCACGATGTCGGAGATGTGGCTTAGCCAGAATTCAGTCATGCTGGTAAGGATTCTTCCTTTGCAGGGTATTCCTTCTGACATGATAACGTCAAATGCAGACAGCCTGTCTGATGAGACCATCAGGAGTGTATTGCCCAGATCATAAATGTCACGTACTTTACCGCGGTTTATGAGTTTTAAGTCAGGGAAGTCCGTTTTTAATACGATGCTGCTCATGTTTTACTCCTGAGTTAAATTATTGTTATGGTTATTGTTTTATCTGTGATTTAAACGCGTTTTTTCTGAACGCAATCTAGATCTCCTCATTTGCTTCGTCTTAGAAGCTCAGACCTTCGAATTGCCTCTCTGGCCGCATCTTTTCCTGACTGAAAAGCTTTTTTGTTAAGTTCCAGGAAACGGGGCGGTACTCTTTTTTCAACAGCGGTTGCTATGGCCTGTTCTGAAACGTGAGGGGATATCTGAGAGATTGCACCCAGAGAGATAATGTTTGCAACATTTTCGCGTCTGAAAGTTTCCCTGGCTATCCGGGTGAAGGGAATGGAATATACATGCTGCTCTGCTATTTCTGATACGTAGGTTGAATCTACGATTAAAATTCCCCGGGGAGTTAAATACTGCAGGTTTTCCTCGTATGCATCCTGGCTCATTGCAAGCAGCATGTCAAGTTCACGGGCTTTTGGATAGTTGATCTCTTCATCACTGATAACGATATCTGAACGGCTGAAGCCTCCCCTTGCTGCTGCACCGTAAGCCTGGGTCTGAGCAACAAACTTTCCGTCATATATTCCCGCTGCTTCTGCCATGATGATGCCGGCGAGGATTATTCCCTGTCCACCAAGACCAGCCAGCCTTAATTCCTGCTGCTGTGACATGTTAACCTCCAAAGATATAGAAAATATTTAAATTTAATGGCTTCGTAACTCCCGCCATGGCGGGGCAGCTTTGACGCTTTTTACATCGCCATCCTTTTTAACTTTTTAGTAAATTAAAAAAACTATTTTTTCTGTGCTTTTTCTATTAAACGGTCATACTCTTCACAAAATTCAGGGAGATCCCTGTTGACAAATATACCCGTAATGATCTTACCTTCAAGTTCTTCCGGTTTCATCTTGCGTGATTCTTCCACAGATATTGCATTTTCACACTGGGTTTTTAGCATGGCGACAGCGTTTCCCAGGCGGTTATATCTGCCGTAAATAGTCGGGCAGGGGGTAATGATCTCCAGAACCGAAAAGCCCTTATTTTCAATAGCTTGAATCGCAAGTTCATCCAGTCCGTCAGCATCATAAGTCGTTCCTCTGGCAACAAAGCTGGCGCCGGCGGCTTCGGCAAGCTTGCAGGGATCAAAATTATTTTCGATATTTCCTATCCGTGCTGTTGATGCGATCATTCCAGGCGGTGTTGTCGGGGAAGCCTGTCCGCCGGTCATCCCGTAAATATTATTATTGAACAGGAAAACGGTCAGGTCGATATTTCTGCGGGCAGCATGGATAAAATGGTTGCCGCCGATAGCGAGACAGTCCCCGTCTCCGGTTGCAACCAGGGTGGTGAGTTCGTTGTTTGCATGTTTCAGACCGGTTGCAAAGGCCAGCGCTCTTCCATGTGTGGTGTGAAGGGTGTTAAAGTCCACATAGGTGGAGGACCGGCCGGAACAGCCGATTCCCGAGACCATCGCAATCTTGTTTTTATCCAGACCGAGGGTGTCAACAGCTCTTATGATCGACCCCAGGATAATGCCGTTTCCGCAGCCGGCACACCACATCAGGGGAAATTTCTTTTCATGACGAAGATAATTATAAACGTCTATATCTTTAAGCACGTTTTAAGCCCCCTTTTGCTTTATTTTATATACAATTTCTTCCGGTGTCATAAGTTCTCCGGTGACTTTATTGATTTTGTGAGTCAGCCTTTTACCCCGGTTTACCCGGACAACTTCTCTGAACATCTGGCCCATATTCATTTCCGGTACAAACAGTTCTTCAACCTGGTCCGGCAAGTTCTCAATGGCTATTTTTGGAAAAGGCCATATGGTGGTAAGTTTTAGAAGTCCTATTTTATGTCCTTCATTCCTAAGATCAAGTACAGCCGTTTTTGCTGTTCTGTACATGGCGCCGTATGCAACGATGACTGACGTCGCGTCTTCCATCAGAAAGTTTTCGTACAGTAGAATGTCATCGAAGCCCTGACGAATTTTTCTGAACATTCTCTGCATGGAGGCGTTGACCTCGTCGGGTTTGGTTGTGGGAAAGCCCATATCATCATGTGTCAGTCCGGTGATGTGGTATCTGTATCCGTCGCCAAAGGCTGCCATCAGCGGAACCCCGGATTTGTTGTCTTCAAAAGGACGATACCACTCCGGAGGACAGGTCGGTTTAACCCGGTCAAAGATTTCAACACTTTCAAGCTGTGGCAGAATAACTTTTTCACGCATATGTCCGATGACTTCATCTATTAAAAGAATTACCGGAGTCCTGTATTTTTCAGCCAGGTTAGTTGCTGTTATGGTAAGATCAAAAACCTCTTTAACAGAGGAAGGGCAGAGTGCGATGATGACATGGTCACCGTGTGTGCCCCAGCGGGCCTGCATGACATCACCCTGTGACGGCTGTGTCGGAAGGCCTGTGCTGGGTCCACCCCGCATGACGTTTACGATAACACAGGGTACTTCTGTCATTGCGGCAAAACCCAGATTTTCCTGCATCAGAGAAAAACCGGGTCCGCTTGTTGCGGTCATTGATTTAAGTCCGCCGATTGAAGCGCCTATGATGGAGGCCATGCCGGCGATCTCATCTTCCATTTGTATAAACTTGCCTCCGATGGGGGGAAGCCGGTTTGACATGATTTCACAGATCTCATTTGACGGGGTGATCGGATAGCCGCCGAAAAATCTGATTCCGGCTGCCAACGCGCCTTCTGCGCAGGCTTCATTTCCCATTAACAGTTTTGCTTCCATTTATTGTCTCGCTTTGTGAATTAATAAACAAAATAGTTTTAGTTCTTTACAGATTCTTTTAGACAGCTGTACCGGTGTCAGCACCTTCTATTATTCTCAGCGCAAAGTCAGGGCATCGGGTAATGCAAAAACCGCAGAGATTGCATTCGACGGGTTTGACTGCTCTGGGATAGCCTTCTTCGTCATCAGTAAACACATTGTGTGGGCAAAGTTCAATGCATATCCCGCATCTTTTGCACCATTTGTCAAAAATCATAAAAGTAACTTTTGGATATTTACTCTTTTTCTTTTTCTCGGTATATTTTGTTTTGGTCTTTTTGGATAACAAGTGTCACTCCTTCCGGCAATTTCCGTGAACTGTAAAATAATTATCTATGGCTGTACCTGAATGGTATGGGTTACATGCTTACAGTTTCACCTCATGCTTATTTTTTTAGTACAGCTTTTACTGTTTCTCCGATCTTGGCGGGGTTTTTCTGTACATGGATACCCGCTTTTTCCCAGGCTTTCATTTTTTCAGATGCTGTGCCCTTGCCGCCTGAAATGATTGCGCCGGCATGACCCATGCGTCTTCCGGGTGGGGCGGTCTGTCCGGCAATAAATCCGATAACCGGCTTTGTTATGCCGGTCTTAATATATTCGGCTGCTTCTTCTTCAGCCGTTCCGCCGATTTCACCGATGATGACGATTGCTTCTGTCTGTTCGTCATTTTCAAACATTTTTAAAAGATCAATATAATACGTTCCAACGATCTGGTCCCCGCCGATACCGACACAGGTCGACTGTCCGATATCAAGGTGGGTCAGCTGATGCACCGCTTCATAGGTCAGCGTTCCGCTGCGGGAAATCACGCCTACCGGGCCTTCCCTGTGGATATGTCCGGGCATAATCCCTATTTTGCATTTTCCCGGAGATATCAGGCCCGGACAGTTCGGGCCAATCAGAACGGTTTTTTTACCGCTCATAAATTTTTTTACTTTTACCATGTCCAGAACAGGTATTCCCTCAGTTATACATATTACCAGATCAAGCTCTGCATCAACGGCTTCGATAATGGCATCAGCGGCAAAAGCAGGCGGTACAAAAATACAGGATGCATTTGCCCCTTTTTTTTCCTTTGCATCCGCTACCCGGTTATATACCGGAACACTGCCTTCAAAGAGCTGTCCCCCTTTTCCAGGTGTGACTCCAGCCACCACATGGGTGCCGTAATCCATGCAGGCTTTTGTGTGAAAGCTTCCTTCGCTTCCGGTGATACCCTGAAAAACAACCCGTGTTTCTTTGTCTGCCAGTATGCTCATGAAAGTTTACCTTCTGAATATTCTTATCTGTTCTAAAGGATTTTATAAGGCAGCATGTTTTGCAACTTTTTGTGCTGCATCGTCAAACGTTGTGGCGAAGTCAAGGTTTAAGCCCGACTCCTGAAGAATCTTTCTTGCCTCTTCAACATTTGTTCCTTCAAGGCGTATAATATTGGGGAGATGTAGATCCGTTTTTTTAGCTGCTTCCACAATGCCTCTTGCTACCCTGTCACAGCGGAGAATTCCCCCGAAAATATTTATCAGCACGACTTTGACATTTTTATCGGAAAGCAGAATCTTTAATGCATTTTCAACCTGTTCTGAAGAGGCACCGCCGCCTACATCCAGAAAGTTTGCCGGTTCTCCGCCTGCAAGTTTTATGATATCCATGGTTGCCATTGCAAGGCCGGCACCGTTTACCATGCAGCCCACATTTCCGTCAAGCTTGATGTAGTTGAGGCCGTGTTTTGAGGCTTCAAGTTCAAGCGGGTCCTGTTCGTCCGGATCATACAATTCTTTAATGTCCGGGTGCCGGTAAAGGGCATCATCATCAAAATTAATCTTACCGTCAAGGGCCAGAAGGTTCTGATCCTTTGTTATAATAAACGGATTGATCTCTATCAAAGAACAATTTTTATCAGTAAATATCTTATAAAGGCCCGCGATTATCTTTGATGCGGGCTTGATCAGGTCTTTGTCAAGGTTCAGGCCGTATGCGATTTTTCTGGCATGCATTCCTGAAAAACCCGTGGCCGGGTCGACCGCAGCCTTGATTATCTTTTCAGGTGTTTTGGCTGCAACCTCTTCTATTTCCATTCCCCCGGCTTCAGAAGCCATGATCACCGGGCAGCCCTGTGATCGGTCAACTGCAATGCCGAGATAAAGTTCTTTTTCTATCTCAAGACCCTTTTCAATCAGGACCTGTTTTACTTTTTGTCCTTCAGGGCCGGTCTGATGGGTGACAAGGTTCATGCCTATGATTTGCTTTGCGTTTTCACAGGCCTCATCAGGTGATTTGGCGAGTTTTACACCGCCGCCTTTTCCGCGGCCGCCGGCATGGATCTGCGCCTTAACAACAACTGTTCCGCCCAGTTTTTCAGCGATCTGTTTCGCCGCTTCCGGTGTCCTTGCTGTTTCTCCCTCAGGAACCGGGATACCATAGTCTGAAAATATCTTTTTTGCCTGAAATTCATGAATTTTCATGGTCTGTTCCGATATCTTTTGTGGTTAGACTTTTTGAGCAGAAAGCTGTCTGCCCCTATTGATCGATGCTGGCTGTCAAAAATTTTTCCTTGGCTTAACCCCCTGATATTACGTATTTAAGACTTTTGATATGGTTATATTGTAGTGGCATAAATTGTTAGATTTTTAATTTTACAATCATAAATGAAACAGTTAAAAAAATCAAGAAAGAATAAAAACAGGCGTTTTTATGAAAATGTGAATAAAAAAGCCCCGGCGTTTTAAGAAGGGGGCTTTTTACTAAAACATTAATAATTTATCAGTCAACAAAACCGAAGAAGAAAGCAGTTGTCTCATCTTCAGTTTCCCAATCAAAACCTGGAATATCCCATTCGGAATATATTATTTCTATGGTTCAGACCAGCATGAGATCAAAAAAGTTTATGGCCGTGATCTCAAATTCATATTTGTAAATAAACGGATTTGTACTGGTTAATTCTGCTTTGATTAAAAGACCGTTATCAGTGTATGAACCAAATCCGAGTGTCATGCTTTCAATATAAAAGTTTGATTCATCCTTGTTAAGGGTCAGTGCATCGCAGTAGTTCTCCACATCTCCAAGACAGAGCATGTTTATATCATAGATGTTATTGTCAATTGAAGCGTAAATATTCGGACACGTGCAGAAAATAAGTACGGATAGAAAAAACAGCGGTTTTAAGATCTTTTTCACGTTATCCCCTCGGATAAGTTTCGGGTGGTTTTTTTTATTATTAACAGGGCTGTCCTACTTGTTCTATTTATTTAACTTTATTTGCTGATTGTATTCAAGCGGTTAATCTAATATAATTCTTAAGAACATAACATTATTCATACGGCTGAGTGTTTATGAAAATAAATATAGACCTTCATGTGCATACAAATTATTCAAGGTGCGCTTTTCTTAGGCCTTCTGAAATAGAACCGATTGCCTTAAGGCGCGGTTTGGATGCTGTTGCCATAACAGACCATAACACCATAGACGGTGCCATGGAAGTCTTAAGACAGGCAAAAAAGATAAAGGTGATCATTGGGGAAGAGATAAAAACGACCCGGGGTGAAATTATCGGCTATTTTTTAAAAGAACGGATTCCTGCCTTTCTTTCTCCGGAAGAGACCATCAAAGAAATAAGAAAGCAGGGCGGGCTTATATCGGTACCCCATCCATTTGACAGGCTTCGTTCATCCCGGCTGGATGCTGATGTCCTTGAAAAGATCCTGCCTGATCTTGATATGATAGAGGTGTTTAATGCAAGAGATATATTAACCGGTGAGGATTTCGGGCTTATCGAAAAAGCTTGTCAACTGGGGGCAGTTCCTGTTGCGGCCAGTGATGCTCATTTAAAGGTTGAGGTCGGAAGGTCATATGTTTCAATTGAGGCTTTTGATGATGCTGAATCATTTTTGAAAAATCTTCAAAATCTAATGTCTGTAAAAAGAAAAAGTCCCTTCTGGGTTCATCTGGTGACCAAAGTGTTGAAGCTTTATAGAAAAAAAAAGAGGGAACATAATTAAATGTTCCCTCTTTTCTGTGGAAATAAAAGGACTTAGCTTTTTAGCTCTTCAATACCCTTAAGTGCCATTCCTACAAAAGGTTTTGGGGTGATTTCTTTAACAGTTTCAACTACCATATCCTCGGTTACAGCTCCTTCGCCTGCTTTTGCTTCCAGACCTGCAAGAAGTTTTTTCTCGGTCATCGCGCGGAAAGGTTTTGGTGAAGATTCAACTAATTTTGTTACCATTGCTTCGCTGTTACCTTCATAAGTTAGATCTGCCATTTGTATTCCCCTTTTTGTTGTTAATGATGATTGTTACAGTTAAATTTTCCTTTAATAGGAATTGGTTTTTTATAAGGCCATTTCAATAATATCTGTTAAATCAAGCATCTTTATTTTTTCTTTGTTTCTTTTAATCGGTTCATGAAGGTTCTGTTCACAGAACGGGCAGGTTGTAACGATGGCTTCAGCACCGGTTGCCTTTGCTTCTTCTATTCTTTCTGTAGCGGTTTTTAAGGCATTTTCAGGAAAGGCTGTCTTAACACCGGCTCCTGCTCCGCAGCACCAAGCCTGGTCCTTGATTCTTTCCATCTCAACCAGACGAATGCCGGGTATTGCTTTTAGGATATCACGAGGTTCTTCATACGTTCCGCAGTGACGTCCCAGGTGGCAGGGGTCATGCCAGGTAACAGTCATTGGAACTTCTTTGGTAAACTTGAGTTTTTCCTCTTTTACCAGACTTGCAATAAGTTCTGTAATATGGATTACCTCAAATTCAATTTCCGGCATACCGGGTACTTCTGCATAGTCATGTTTTAAGACGTTGTGACATCCTGCACAGTGGGTGATGATCTTTTTTACCCCCGCACTCTTAAACAGTTCCAGATTTCTTTTGACCAGACCAAAAAATGTTTCACGGTCTCCAATTCGAATGACCGGGCTGCCGCAGCAGATTTCTTTTTCACCGAGGATTCCAACGCTGACCCCTGCTTTTTTAAGAATTTTTATTGAGTTTTTAAGCTCATGCTGCAGGTTCTTATCAAAAGCAGCAGAACAGCCTGCAAAGAACAGGTAGTCACATTTTTCTTTTGTGAAGTCTTTAATGTCAAGCCCTTTTGCCCAGTCTTTGCGGCGGTTCCTTGGCTGAAGCCATGGATTGTCATAGTTCTTAATGCTCTTCAGGAGCTCTTTATGGGCAGGAAGCGGTCCGATACCAAGCTCGATCAGTTTTGCTTTTAATGCTTCTGCAGCCTTTAAGGGCTCTTTTTCCATCAGTCTCAGGCAGTTCATCTCGCATGCGCCGCAGGAAGTACAGGTGTAGCAGATTTCCAGAAGTTCTTCAGAGTCGGTATAATCAAAATCACCTTCAAGTAAAGCACGAATGATCTGAAATTTACCCATGGCACTGTAGGAAAAAAAGCGGTTATTTCTGAACTCCGGACATATCTCATTGTACTTGGAGCTTTTAACGTTCCAGCCCCACTGGTTCATACACCAGTTGCACCTTGCGTCACCCCAGGCCATCTCTCGATAGTCTTCCAGTGTCCTTTCATATACCTTTTTTTCGATTTTAGGATACGTCATTACATCTCCTGAATTAATTATAACGGTTTATTCTTTCATCTTTCCTTATGTACTTTTTTCAATCAGTGTGGCAACAATCTTATTCAGATCGTCAGCGCTGAAATCCTCAGATTCGCCTGATATCTGAATGAACTCTACCAGCTTTTCCTCAGTTATTTCAGGAGCCATTAGCATAATAACAGGATCGATACCGAGTATGGCGGCAATAGCCTGTCTGTTTATCCACCAGTTGGCGTCTTTGTCCTGGTTTGAAAAAATTCCTTTTGGGGGCACGGCTGTTGAAAAGGCAGACGATATTGCAAGAATCGCTTTGTCCGGGCTGCCCTCTATCGGCCATGGTGCCGGTTCGTCAATATTTCCATCAGAAACAATAGCGTCTATGGCACTCAGGTCAGAGGCACCTTTGTCCGTAAGAATTTTTGCAGCGGCAGAAGGGCAGATTCCCAGTCTGTTACATTTTTCAATGGCTTCAGGTGCATCAACGCCTGCGCTGTTAAGTGCAGCAAAACCTGCAATGTTTGAAACGAGACATCCGGGTTCTGCTTCACCCTGCATTGCCATTGCGCTTGGTGCTTCCCTGTATTTCAGGTAAGTATATGCAGGATAAGGGCAGTTATAACCGGCATTGTTTCGGTGCGTCGTGCTGTTCAGCTTTTCAATGGCACCGGCATCAATACCCAGATCTACTGCGATATCTTTTAAGCCGGCTTTACCGCTGATGGTTCCGCCTGTTATTTCATTTTTAAGTTCAATGCATTTTGCAAAGAAACCTTCGGCAACTTCCAGAGAATCAAGGCCGCGCATGCACACGGCTTTAAGATTCTTTTCTCCGAAGACAGCGCCAAGGCCAAGGTTGTCGTTGCTGCCCCAGTAGTTTTCAGAAACTGAAGCTGCTTTGACTTTATTTTCACCGGCCGGGCCGATAAGAAGCAGCTGGATCATGTCATCGCCATATATCTCCCGCATCTTATCTGTTGATTCCCAGACATCTTTGCCCCAGACATCAGAGGCGTCGTCTGCATCTGCAAGACCGTCATGCAGCCACAGGCGCACAGGAGCATCTGCTTTCCCAAGGATGACCACAAAATCAAAACCGGTAAGCTTTAATTCAACACCTGCATAAATACCAAAAGGAACATGAGCGATCTTTCCGGTTATCGGGCTTTTGCCGGTGATCACACCGCCGCTGCCGGCCGGCATAAATGTTCCCGTGAAAAAACCGGTTCCGATAATAAGGGGATCACGGTCCTTATACTTTTCATAGAGCGCCATGTTTATGGCTGCTCCGCCGAGGGCTTTTTCAACCAGCTCTTCGTTTAAGTCTTCGGTTTCGCACTCTTTTGTTTCAAGGTCGACTACAAGGATAGCTTCTTTGTAATTATTCATAAGTTCCATAATTATTCTCCTCCCTCCATGCTCAAAACGCCATAAGGACAAGCCTGTATGCAGTTTGGTCCGTTGTCTTCTTCTTCACAGTGATCGCAGGCAACGCGAAGGAGAATGGGTTTAGCGCTGGCGCCTGCGCCTTCGATCTGTTCGCCCGGTTTAAGCATTTGGTCGCCTTCGGGTCTGCCCAGATACAGGGTTTTCTCCCTTTTGACCATCATGCCGTAATAATTCTTTTTTTCTTCGAAGTAGAACATAAGGCTTGATCCGATCGGAGAGATGGATTCGTCCTGGTGATAGTTGCAGGCGAATTCGCATATGCGGCATCCTGTGCATTTCAGGGAATCAACTTTCAGTTCCATTATATTTCTCCTCTAATTTTGACGACGGCTTAAGTCCCGCCGGAGCGGGACCACACCGTATTTTTTAGTTTGTCGTCTGGTTTACAACTGTTTACTTAAATTATTAAAATTTTAACTCTTAAATATCTGAAATTACAATTTTACGTTTACGGTATACTTTATCTACTCATCCATTGGAAT
>CAYLYF010000101.1:0-14328 GCA_964387595.1 uncultured Thermodesulfobacteriota bacterium
TGGGGTTGGTTTTTATTCGACGTTGGACGTTCGATGTTGGATGTTGGATGTTTATTTTTTAAATAAGATGATCCGGTAAAAAGTCAAAAACCAAAGGATGTCACCTTGTAACTATCTGAATTTCCTTGGGCCAATTTTGCAATAAGGTCCTTTTCTGGACTTTTTACCGGGCCATCAAATAAGGTTCTTCAATAAAAATTAACGCTAAGAAAAGTCGGCGTATTTATATTGATAACCAACTGTTTTAACTTTGCATTCTATAATAAATACTAAAAAGTTACCCACAGATTTTGTTGACGAAGCTTATTATTTAATATTTAGGTTTGACCCCTTTTCCAATTCCAACCGTTTTTACCAATAAATGATAATGATTGCCCATTAAAACGTAGGCGTGGATCTGGATATTGTTACGTTCGGGTAGCTCTTCTACTATCGACAGAAATAGGTTGCGGTCATTATCTGAAAAAAACATATCTTGCCCACTATTGCCGCGTGACATGACGTGATATAGCGCATTTGGGTATTCTATTCTCCATTGGCGAGCCATGAATTAATTGCTACCAATTCAATGTTGAGATGTCAAGCCATAATCACAATTCAAGCTTTGACCCCGTTCAGATCCCGCTCAGATTAAAGATTGACACAAGCCTGCAACTTTATTATTATTTCATTGCGACCGAACGGTGAAATCTTAATATACATTGATGTATTAGGATTTGTTGTTGACACTCTTAGAAACGACAAAACTCAAAGCGCTATACACGGTAACTTATGAAACGATTTTTCCTCATAATCTTCTTCATATCCGTAGCATTTCTTACCACCGCCGCATATCATATAATCAAGCCGCAATGGATTCTTTTCCGCAAAGGAGAAAACCATTACCTCAAAAAAGAATATTCAAAGGCAATTATATACTACGAACTTTTGACAAACTTCGATTTAAAAAAAACGGAAGTTTTACGGAAGCTCGGAATTTCATATATTGTAACCGGACGCTACAATAAAGCATCTTCCGTTTACGAAAAATTAATAAAAATTGAACCTGAAAATCAGGAAGCTGTTATAAAACTGGCTTATGTTTACGCGGAACAGGGTAAATTTAACGCAGCAATCGATCTGCTTAAACTACTTCTTGAAACAGGACCGGACACACGTCTGGCTCGAATAAATCTGGCGAGAACTCTGACGTGGAGCGGACGATTCGAGGACGCCATTAATGAATACAGGAAGGTGCTGGGGGAAATAAATGAAACTATGTATAGATAAACCTTTACGTATCGGCTTTGCCACAGCTTTACTCGTCTTCACCTTAATTATTTCAGATGTTTCGTTGATAAACGGGTCTGAAAAAGCGGTAAATCGTGCCCCGCAAACGATGTTCTCCTCAATGCGGACAAAGGGTCCAATGCCGGAAACAGGTAGTATTACCGAAGAAATCCCGGATTGGATGGCCCGATGGGAGCTTGCCAAAGTTTTGAGCTATGTTAAAAAATATGACGAGTCGGTCTCTGAATACAGAAAAGTCATCAAAGTCATCGAGGGAAAACCGGCTATTCATAAAGCAAGAATAGAATTTGCCAATGTACTCTTCTGGTTGGGGAAGCCGGATGAGGCACTGATTGAATTAAATCGCGTCCCAACCGATATGATTGATGAAAAAACAAAGGTTGTTTTGGCTGATTTGTATAGGAGTCAAAAAAATTACAAAAAAGCAGAACCGCTATATACCGGATATTTAGAGAAACACCCGGAAGATGATAGCGTAAGGCTGAAGTTGGCCGAAATGTTAAGCTGGTTGAAACGCTACGATGAATCCCTTGCCGAATACAAAATAATTTTAAAGTCGAGACCTGATGACATACAGGTTAGAAGAAAGTATGCATTTGTGCTGAGTTGGGCAGGTAGGTATCCGGAAGCAATAAAAGAATTGAGGAAGACCCTTAACTAATGGAAGATACTGATTTTTATTCCATAAGGCCTGATAAGTATTTTTTGAAGCAAAATTCGCTACAAAAAGGCACTTTACTCTTTCTCTGTTTTTTGCAAATACTCTTTTATCCAGGCCAAACGGCCAGAGCCTCGGAATATCCGGTAGATTTGAACCCTGCAAATCAGTCACAAGAATCGAGTATTGTTTCACCTTCCAATATGATCAGTGATTTTGACGCCAGACTGGCTATCGCACGCATCCTTTCATACAATAATGAAAATTTAAATGAAGCTGTCAATGAATACAATATCCTCATTAGAGAAAACCCTGATAATCCCGAACTTCTCGCAGAAGCGGCGGATATTGAAGCACAGCTGGGGCACGCAAGAAAGTGTCGTGATCTATATGTCAGGGCATTAGACATGACAAATAATGACGAGACACTTCTGCTTCGCTTCGCGGATCGCATGAATAGTTGGGGTGATTTTTATTGTTCGGAAAAAATTTACAGAAATTACATAAAAAAACATCCTGAAGCTCATGACGCATTCTTAAAACTGGCTCCGATTCTGGCCAGTTCTCAGCGATACGAAGAAGCGGAAGGGATTTATCGCAAATTTATCCTCCAAAATTTGGAAACAGAAAAAGTTCTTCTTGATCTGGCAAAACTTAAACTTCAGGAAAATAAATTTAACGAGAGCCTTTTGTATGCTGGTAAAATTACCATGTCCGCACCTGGCAATACTGAAGCGTTATTCTTACAGGGGCATGCACTGGTATACTTAAAGCACTTCGACAAAGCTTTGAAAATGTATGAGCGTTCAGCGGTCGGCCACCCTCAGAAAGTTTCGGCTTATCTTGCTATTGGTAAATCATACATTAAAGAGGAAATTCCCGAAAAAGCCGCAGTATACTTTAAAAAAGCGTACGAAATTGACCCGGAGAATCTGGAAGTTCAATTTTACCACGCAGGATTTGACAGGGTGGTTTCAGATGAGTTTGTTAATAATGCTTTGAAGTCAGATGCAAAATCTCCAAAAAACCTGGCAACATTGGCACAACTATATGCATCTAATGGATACAACAAGGAAGCCATTGTTTTTTACAACGCGGCAATGGGAAGTGACCCTGAATATTTTCCTGCCATTGTAGGTCTGGCCGAAGTGCTGGCCATAGATAAGCAATATGATTCTTCGATAAAACTTTTAAACTCTCTTTCTGGAAAATTTCCGGATAATTCAAAAATTTTAATAAACATGGCGCGTACTCTCGGATGGTCAAGAAGGTACGGTGAATCGATTGATCTTTATGAAAAGATCCATAAACTGAATCCAGCAGATCCGGTGCCGCAAAAGGAAAAAGCCAGAACTGCCATGTGGGGAAAAATGTACGGCTTTGCCATGGAAACTTATAAAAACATGCTCACCCCTTCTGTTGATGAAAAACTTGTTTCAATCCTGACCCCTATATCCGATCTTTTAAAAATCAAAGCCTTAACAGAAGAAATTCAGGGATTACAAGAAAGGGCGCGGAAAGAAACCGTCTATGAGGGATATGAGACTTTTACTAATAATTTCAAAAACGTAAAGAAATCTCTTTCTCCGGATAATAAAAAACAGATTGAACTGGCCGTAGTTGATCTCATCCCGTTATTTAAAATTCAAAAAGCTGTATCCCTGGAGATGAAGGCAAAAGAGCTGGGATGGAATAAAAGATATACCCAGGCAATGAACGCTTACAAACAGCTCATATGTTTTGAGCCAGGAAATGAAGAGGCGTTTTTTGATTATGCCCAGGTCGAATGCAGTCAGGGCTTATGCAACAGAGAAGTACGGACTTACAAAAATTTACTCAATATTGATCCGCTGCACAGCCTTGCGGGCTTAGCATTAAAGCGACAAGAAATCAGGAGCCAGCCATTTTTACAGCTTGATCACTCATACTGGAACGAAGATGGGCGAGGAGATCTGGCTAAAATTACAAGAAACAGGTCTGACCTTATCTTTGATGTTCCTTTTTACTGCCGCTACCATGCGATACTCAAAGTACATAACTGGATAGAACATCCTTATTTCACAGGTGAATCATATGATGCCCATGGTTTTTCCCTTCAATTAAAAGGAATCGTTAACCCTTATATGAAGGGGGAAGTCAGCTGGACCAATAAAAATTATAATAACAATAACTTCGGCACAACAGATACTGGGCATGTCAGTTTCTTTTTTAACCTGAAAGATTATGTAGAGACAGGTATCGGTTATGTTAAAACCGATGAACTGTATAATTATTTCGGTCTCAAACAGGGAACCAGGGCTGATACATGGTGGATTTCCGCTCAATCAAACCTGAACCGCAAGCTTGAAGTAAGCGGTAAGGCCAGATTTATAGATTACAACGACAACAATGATGGTCAGTTTCATTCTCTTGGAATCGGTTATGCTGTTACGGATCACCCCAGGATGTTCAAGGTCATATTTTCCGGAGAATACCGTGATACAAAAGAGCAAAACATATACCGGTACAGCGGTAATGATCTGATTGATATTACTCATCCTTACTGGGCACCTCAAAACTACCTGGGTAGCGACATTACCCTGGAATGGCATCATGATGTTTCAAAACTCTTCTTTTGCGGAAGTGAACTCCATTTTTATGATGTTGGTGTGTCATTTGAACAAACTCAGATGGAAATTCTTCAATACAGCTTAAAGGGAAATGGCACTACGAATTTTATGATCACTGGACAATTGGTATCGAAGGAATGATTCATCGTTCCGACGATTGGGATGCTGAAGGCGCCTGGGGTACCATCAAGTACCAGTTTTAAAGGTTATGAATAAAATGAAAAAGAAAACATCTATCAAATCAAGGGTGTTCACGATACTGCCTTTTGTAGCTATAATTCTTGCAATCTCTTATCTTATAGTTCGAACATCTTTTTTTATTGTTTCTGATTATTTCTGGTATGAAAAAACACTTGCTCTGCTTCTTCTTCTTGCGGAAATTTTTATCCTGATACACTCAATTGGATATTTTCTGGAAATTATTCACGTTGGCAGCGATAAAAAATCATCGGCAATGCCGGAAGGCCCGTTACCTCCGCTAACATCATTTCCTCCTATCGCAATTATTGTATCCTCGTTCAAAGAACCTCTCGACGTTCTTGAAAACACATTAATCAGCTTTTATAATCTCACTTACCCGAACAAATATATCTATTTCCTTGACGACACCCGTTATGATCTTCCAGGTGATGACCGTTTAAAATTGCAGGATTACAGAGAAGAAATTAACAAACTTTGTCAGAGAATTGGCGTAAAGCTTTTCAGGCGGAAGTGGCGTGGCGCCAAGGCAGGTATGATCAATGATTTCCTTGACTTTCTTGAAGGCAATCAGAAAGAAGGTTTTGAATTTCAAAATTATGCAAAGGATAAGCATCACGAAAAGGGGAAATATATCATTGTTTTCGATGCTGATCAAAACCCTTTTCCCAACTTCGCAGAACCTCTGGTTGCTATTATGGAACACAGCCCCAGGCTTGCCTTTATTCAAACTCCCCAATACTACTCAAACTTTGAGACAAATCGCATTGCCCGTGCATCCGGACTTCAGCAAGCTGTATTCTACGAATATATCTGCGAAGGGAAAAGCACTCAAGATGCCATGTTCTGTTGCGGCACCAATGTTATCTTCAGACGGGAGGCACTCGTTGATGTTGGTGGCTTCGATGAAACATCGGTAACAGAAGACTTTGCAACTTCATTAAAATTTCACATTAACAATTGGAGATCTGCATACCTAAACAGGATTATGGCTTTTGGAATGGGTCCGGAAGATTTAGGCGGTTACTTTAAACAGCAATTCAGATGGGCACTTGGAACAATTGGTCTTCTCCGACAGGTAATCGCTTACTTTATAAGACATCCGGCAAAACTTACAGCCGCCAAGTGGTGGGAATATTTTCTTTCAAGCACCCATTATTTCATTGGCCCTGTTTTTCTGGTTCTTGTACTTTGTCCAATTCTTTACCTGTTTACAAACGTACCCAGTTACTTTTCCAAGCCGGAAGTTTACATTTTGTTCTTTCTCCCCTATATTGTCATAACTCTCTCAACCTTTTTCTGGACACTTAAGGAACGTAATTACAATATAAAAGATCTCTTTATCGGACAGCTCCTCATGTCCATTACATTTCCCGTTTATATTAAGGCATCGATTCTTGCACTCCTGGGAATAAGGGGGAGCTTTGTCATAACGCCCAAAACTGGCAGTGCGGCTCTTCCGCTCAAAGATCTCTGGGCTCAACTTTTTCTCCTTACCGTCAGTTTCGCCGCAATTATCTGGGGCTTGAACAGGCTCTATTACGAACAGAATCCCATTGGGGCTCTGATTGTTAATATACTATGGTGTCTGTATCATTTAATTATCTTATCCTCCGTATTGTACTTTAATATACCCGATGAAAATGGTCAGAAATGAACACAAGACTTCTTTATCTATACATTATGTTGCTGTTGCTTTTGCCGCCGGTCTGTCATCAGGTGCACGCACATCAGTCATCAATTTCAGCCCCTGTTTGGGGATTTGCTCTTGACGGATACCCAATCACCGTTGTAAGATTACAAACCGTCAAGAAAGAAACAGGATTAAATGCTTCGATAATTGTTTTTTTTCTCCAGTGGGCCTCTCCGGAAAAACAGAACACGGCAAAGTTCCCCTGTGAAACTCTTGAGGCAATATATCAGGAAGGGGCAATTCCCTGCCTTACATGGGAACCTATGTATTACGAAAGTAATAAAGAAATTATGATTTCCCAACATGCGATTTTATCCGGCCAGTATGATTCATACATCACTGAATTTGCAAAACAGGCAAAATTATGGGGCAGGCCCTTGATGATTCGATTTGCCCACGAGATGAATATTAAGCGCTATCACTGGGGCATGGAAAAATCCGAATACGGTCCTCAAAGCCCTGATGTTTACAAAAAGATATTTCACCATGTTGTTAATATATTCAAAAAAATAGATGCAAAAAATGTGCTTTGGGTCTTCTGTCCTAATGCAGAATCTGTTCCGAATACCTCCTATGATCCGACAGCCGGCTGGAATTGTGCAGCCAATTTTTACCCGGGTGACGATTATGTCGACATAGTAGGAATCGATGGTTACAACTGGGGCACGACACAAACAAAAGAAAAAGACGGCTGGAAAAGCCAATGGAAATCTTTTAAAAATATCTTCGAGAATGCTCATGCTGAACTGGCAACCCTAGCGCCCGGCAAACCGGTTATCATCTTTGAAACAGCGAGTGTCATGCAGGGTGGGAACAGGAATAAATGGATCAAAGAGGCTCTGGTAACCGCCGGACATTGGGGTCTACGAGGGGTAGTATGGTTTCAGGTAAAGAAAAAGTTGGATTGGCGAATCAACAGCGATAATGATATAGGAAACAGTATGAGAAGCCTTATTTCTCGTTCCAATGACTGGATAAGGAGTCTGACCCGATGAGAAAAGAAGAATTAGTCGATTTCATCCAGGAAAGTATAAAACGGGAAGAAAGTGCCACGGCTGTTTACCTCGGACATTTAAAAGCACTTATTTTACGAAGCGGTCTCTCCGAATCGGAAGTTGCGGAAGCAAGAAAAACTGTGGGATTTCTCATTAAATCCAACATGGAACACAAGAAATTAATGGAGAACACTTTACACAAGATTGAAAAGGACCCGAAAGATGTTTACTAAAGAGGCTTTTATTGATTATTTTCAACAGATACTTACTCTGGAAAATGAAATGGAAAAGGGTTATCTACATATCCGTAGCAGTATAACCCATCCGGAATACAAAGCAATTTTCAAACGCTTAGCAAATGAAGAGCGATTCCATCAATCGAAAGTTCAAGAATTAATCGGTTTCTTTCAAAAATAAAATCTGCACTCAAAATAATTTAGATGAACCTCCACGCATCCCGGCTGTAACGGGATCTCCTATCCTATGGGCAAAAGGGAGCATTTTGCAAAGGTCTCCAAAAGGAAGGTTTTAAATATCCTGAACCGTTTTCTAATATATGAACTTTAAGGGTCAGGGCTATACTCTTGACAGTATATTTATTTCTGATTGTCAAGAGTGTAGCCCTGCCCCCTATGTTTCTTCGTTCTTCGACCGTTCTTGGGGCTATTTCGGTTCGTAGGCGCAAAAACCAGGCCGTGAACCAATACGAGGATGATCTCTGCAAGTATCAGGACGGTTTTTATAAATCTTGCATTTTCGACTCGTTGGGTCGAGATAGAGGCAATCGTTATTGGCAAATCGAACGAGCATAAAAATCTGTTCTTTAAAGTATAAACGTTCAATCACCCCATCTTTTTTTAATTTTTTTGCAATCTTCTTGATCGGCTCATTCGCTTCAAATTCTGTGATAACACCCATTCGGACCAAGTCCGGTATTTTCACTTCCACCGGCATAGTACAACAATTTGCTCTGCATTTTGAGCAGAGCCGCTGGTTATGTTTTGTCCAGGTTGAGATCTCATCGACATCCCCCCGCCTATTTTTATTTCCCATTTAATTAACCGTACTATGATATTTCATCATGCCCAACGATGAGATCACCGGCCCCAGGAACGAGGGCCCGGTGGATTGCCGGGTTATGTGAAAAATAAATCTGTCCCCTTTTACGCTTGATTTTTATTGTTTTTGTAAGGTGTTTTTATTCATAATATAAAGCTCAGCGCCCGTGTCCGAGGGGAGTGGACACGGTCAGCCGGAGCAGCTCGTTATGTTTCTTGTTTTGGCTTAAAAACATATGTAACGAACTGAAGTTACTTACTTCAAAAGCTTAAGGTTGGCGTGGGCTATCCATTTCCAACCACTGTCAGTCTTTAAAAATACGCTGAGGCGGGTCGACGGCTTTTGGGAAAGCCGCGTTCCTTTAATTGTTTCTGCTACCGAAACAAGGTAAGTGGCAACGATAACTGGTCCGTTTTGAGTTATCTCAATGTCGCTCAGAGTGTATTCGCCGAGATTTAAGGTTTTAATAAGTTTTATCTCTTGCTCACGAGTATTTGAGCCATACTGGTGTACAGATTGGAACCCTTCAGCTGTTGTCTTCTCTATCCTTTCCATGTCTGGTTTTTGCATATCTACCCATAATTGGCGCAAGAGTTTTTCGCCAAGGTCCGTTGCATTCGCAACTTCCTGGGTAGTCAAGACAGACACGGTTGTAAACAAAAAGGTTAATGTAATTAGTACTGCCAATTTCAACGAATTCATATCTTTCTCCTTTGTAATGGTTAATAAAACCTAACTTATATATTGAATAGAAGTAGCGGTTGTTAAAAATAACTTTACAGCCAATAAAATATGTTTGTCAATTAATATTGTAAAAAAGATGTTTATTTAGAATATTTAATGTAATAAGCAAATAAAATATAATTAAAATTATCAGTAAAATACATCGATAAAAGGTTTACAAATGTTATACCGTAGGTTAATTGTTCTATATTTTACCCATAATTATACACTTAATATAGAAACCGCAATAAAAAATTAAATAATTAAATGAAAGCGTTCACAAACTATTTGTGTGCTAAGGGTAATATAAAACAAAATCATATTCCTTTCTATCTAAAGTGGGTTAGTGATACCAAATCAATTAAACCCCTTTGGGGTGAAGGGCAGGCAAACAAATTGTTTCCCTGACAGGTTTTGGTGCAGCTGCATGGCAAACTGCACCAAAAGATCATTTTATCAAGTGAAATCATGATCAGCGTAAACACAATTTGTCATTAATTGTAAATAATGCCCGATTTCTTATTTTACCCTGGATTCGATCAAAAAATCTTGCATCAAAAATCCTGTCATTAATGATTAAGAACCTCCCGGATGATTGGGAAAAAAAATATAACATCGGACCAGTGCTGATGAAAACTTTTGTGCAGAAAAATTTATTTGTAGGTATTTGCTATAAAGCAGTCAGTTTCCTAAATGTTGGACAGACCAAAGGGCTCGGAAAACTTGGACCCGCTGGAAAAAACAGTGTTCCTTTTAAAGACGTCTGGCTATATCCTATTGATAAAAAATTTAGAGCTTTGCTGAAAAATTGACCTATGAGTTACTAACCCGAATATTTACAAATTTCAATACAGTGCTTATCTTACTTTTTTTATTAATGTTTTTATCAACTGGCGGCGCTGATCGAGTTTAACGAATTAGAAGTCATTGTAAGTTGCTGACGATTACATCCTGAAACTTCACAGTAGAATTACCCCAGCTTCTAAAGCCTGCCGAGCCGGATGAAAACGTACTATCATGAAAGTCAAAAATCTCCTGGCCATCCACCTTAATGACATGGTGGTCTCCCTCTGAAGTAATCGTGGTCTCGTGGGATTGGTTATAAACAGTAAAATTGTCTGGGATCCATGTACGCACTATAGGGCTTTTTTCCTTGCCGTTGACTACTTTCCGCACTAAAAAAGCACCTTTTCCATAGCCTGGATCGTATTGAAAACAGTATCCTGAAATATTATTGTCCCCATCTGCCCGGAAATAGATGCCATAGCCTTTACCTTCGGATATATTGGCATTCACGTTTATTTCGTAATCTTTCCAGTTCGTATCTCCATATGATAGACGGTTTTCTCCTCTATCTGTTGGAACCAGGGCTCCATCCCTGTTTTCCCAAGATCCGACTAAGGGGGTAAGACCGTCCATGGTATCGAAATCACTTGAAAACAACGCATCCTCTGCGGATAAAGACGGCAATGGTGCATAATGGATCGAGCATCCGACCTTGGGATAACCTGGATCTTCGGAATCTGTTATCAACCAGACATATACACCGCCGCTTAGACACTTATACTCAGAACTTATGTCAGATGCGGGTGACTGGTTCTGGGCAAGCCTGGCAATTGCATCGTTTTCAATATTTTTCCGATTAACAAGACAACTGACTTTACGGGCCCGTTCACTGTATACAGCCATATTGGGGACGGCTATAGAGGCCAGCACACTGATGATTGCGATGACCAGCATCACCTCAATTAAAGTGAGCCCCCTGGTATCGATTATAGTTGATTTTATCATTTGATGATCTCTGGCACAGGATTTTTTTTGCTGACGCGAATATCTTTAAACCCGTACAGTTCCGGGTTGGGACTGCGGACAATGATGTCCATTTTTGTTTGAATGACCATAAAGGGTTTTTTGCTGGCAGGGCAGACCAGAGTGTCATCCGGTAGCTTTCCTCCCTGGATGAGCCGGGATATCTGCCAGAGGTTCCAGATAATCTGATCCGTCACTACATCCGTATTATAGGGATCCTGTCTTAAGGGCTTTATATCTTGATTGGCAGCGAAAATCAACATTGGAACCTGATATAAAATAATACCTATGCACACTATCAAAACTACCCATTGACCGATAATCCGCCTTGTTTTTACTTTATTATTTTTTTATTCTTTATATACCTTTCCTTGCTGCAAGAGGATTTCCCCTTCTTTAAAATCATCCAGGGCCTGTAAGGCCTGCGTTTTAAAATGAGGCTTTGTTCGGGAGCTTTCAGATTTTATCAGTTTTCTTCTGCTATTGGGGTTGATACCTGTTTTGCTCTCCTAAGAAGTATTTAATCATTATGGGTCCAATGATCAGCTACAAGATACTGTGTAATGAAACACACACGCTGATGATAAATATCTTGCCTTGGCACCAATATATCACTTATATCAAAATATTGAAATATATGCAAATTTAAGGCCTTGAGCTTTCCTCCCCGTTTTTTATGTAACCTTTTAAGGGGTGTTTTGCCTACCGTTAAATACAATGGATCTTTACCCATTTCCATATCAATGATTTCAATGGTGGCTTCAATGGACTTAATTGCAGTTAAATCCTGTCTTAAAAGGTTTTCTGTAGCGCTTATTCTTCTTGCCTGAAAATCATTTACTTGTGCGATCTTTGACTGAATAATGGCCATATCCGTTTAATTTTTAACTGATCTTAACCTTTGTTCTCTTGCAATAAGCTGAAACCTTTCTTTTTTGTGCGGCAGAACAATAATATTTTTTATCTGTCATCCTTAATCATTTTTAAATATCTTACATATTAAAAGACGGGCAGTCTATATGGATGACAAAAATTATGACTATTTCTATTTTTTCGTCAAGCTAAATTTTATAATCATTGTACACGCTATCCGGTGTCGGATATTAAAAACCATCTTGGAAATCGGAGTATAGAGTCCACCGTGGACTATCTGCAAATTGATCTGTCTGAAAAACGAGATATCTAAAAGAAATTCATTGAATATACACAGTCGAAAATAAAAAATGATAAGAAAATTGAGGCTCTAATCGATTGGGAAATAGCAAGATCCCCGACTTAGTTCAATAACCATCTTATTTTCCACGCTGCGGCTATTCCTTTTTGTCATGTAATAGTCGGCAAGGTGTTTATTTTCAGGGACATTGCCATTAGCAATCACCAGAACTTCATTGGGCGCAAGGGCCATGGCCGACAGGGCACGGCAAGAAAAACAAGGACAGCACAAAGGGTTTGTATGGGTTTAAAAATATGATGCATTGAGCCTTTTTTGATCAATGATGAATCATTATAAAACGTGGCTCTTTTCATGGAAAATGAGTCCACGACATCACCATATGTATCAAAGGAAGCATCCGGTGTCATCCCAATTTTTTTTAATACGGCAATGGAGGCCTTGTTCTCAGGAACGGCGGCCCAGTATATAATCTTAAGCCCAAGGGTTTTAAATCCATACTCAATGTTAACCTGTGCCGCTTCAAACACAAGGCCCCGGCCCAAGGCAGACTGGAGAATACCAAACCGGATATCTATGAAATGTTAATCCAGCACATATTCGAGCCCGCAGAATCCAATGGGGTCAGAAGAGCCTTTTTCTTTCAGGATATCCCTGTTCCATCTCATTATTCCCAGCAGTAATGACCACGATATAACAGCCTCAAAAGTGGGCAAGATTAAGGGTTTATACGATCATACATTTTTACTCAAAGCAAACATATTAGATTATTATAAACCCCTTTTAATTCAAAGCATAAACATGTCAAGAGAAAAACAACTATGGATCAATCATATAAACAGTGTTTATAAAAACTAATGTAGACCTCTTATTCTTTTTCCATCCGCAAAGTGGATATATCTATCTCGTTATTGTCTTTTATTTTGTGATAGTACCACTCTTTATTTTCCATGGAGTACCACAGGGACCAGTTGTACTTGGATTTCAGCACTTTTTTCTTTCCGTCAGAACCGGTTACATAGAACATGTAACCTTCTGCCGGTGTAACCTTTATACTGTCTCCTGACGTGCTGTATATGATCCCATTGAAAGCGTCACTCCATTCATCGGGATCCAGTCCGATATCAGTGTACACATAGTCTCCCCAACTCTTCGGATATTTGCCGTTTTCATCGTAGAAGTTTTGGACCAGAGTTATCATCGAAGCACTTATCTCTTCGAATGTAGATCCCAGACTGGTGAGGGGTTTCACTGTCTCTTCTTCCGGCCAGTAATGGAGCGAACAACCTACCCTTGGATAATCGTGGTTTTCATTCGCCGGAATGAGCACATATTCTCCACCGTATCTACATTGAGGCTGAGAGGTTACGTATCCTGCTCCGACAAGCTGTGAAAGGTTTGTAAGAGGGTTATCTTGGTCTTCGTTGCAGTAGAGAATTATCATTTTATCCGTGACCCCCCGTTCCAAGAGACACGAGGTTGAACCAGCAATTTCAACATATCTCATATAGTGGGGAGTTGCTATGGAGGCGAGGACTCCCATGATGGCTATGACAATCAATATTTCCACAAGAGTGAAGCCCCTGGATTCGAACTGTGTTTTCATTACTTTACTTCCGGGCAGGGTGAATGTTTGCTTACGCTGATTTCGCTGAAACCGTGAAGTTCCGGATTGGGACAACGAGCCCCTGTATCTTCTCCGACTTTGACGATTACATATTGTTTGCCGCTCGCGGGACATACAATATCATTGCCAGGCAGTTTACCTTCCTGCAACACTTTTGATATATGCCACAGATTCTTGATGCACTGATCCGTTGGTGCATTTGTTTCATATGTGCCATGTCTTATGGGTTGATTTTTTTTAAATGCGGAGAACATTTTCTGCATCTGAAAGGCGATTATTGTAAGACAGACCAGCAGAACGATCCACTGTGCAACCACCTTTGTTCTGCTTCTCGCGGGCCGGTGTTGTTTTTGCGTGTCTTCCGAGAGGTCCGTGATATTTTCCTCTGCAAGTTCTATTATACATTGACTGCAATAAAACTGATCTTTATCAACAATCTTGCCGCACTTCTTGCAAAATCCTGTGGGAGCTATCTCTTTGCCCATTATTATCCTCT
>CAYLYF010000102.1:0-13643 GCA_964387595.1 uncultured Thermodesulfobacteriota bacterium
CCTGTCTGTCCATTAAAACTTGAAATAAGCAAAATTGGGACAGGCTCTATATACAAAACCCAGATCGCTTTGCTTCTAAATCACGACTGTGGAGATATGCAAAACTGGCAGTCACTGATCGCAGCAGTGATGGGAAACAGCTTGGGTTGGAGTATATTTTATTTTCACGAGATTCTGACTTACACAATAGCTTGCTAAATGGTGGATAGGAAAATAGATAATGGAACGTAAAGAATTTGAAAATGCTATTAATGAATTATTAAGAATTAAAAATGATGTAAAATATAAAGAAGATGATTTCCAAAAATGGTTTGAAAAACACCAAATTGTCTTCACGTCCTATGGATATAAAACTGTAATCCCACAACCCAAGTTAAGAGATGTAGACGGGAAAATTTTTGAACCAGATTTTCTTGTTCAAAAATTTGATGAAACTTGGGAAATATTTGAAATCAAAAGGCCCGATACAACTATTCTTAAAATGAAAACGCGACGGGTGGAATTCTATAGTAGCCTGCGGGAATATTTATCTCAGTGTCATGATTACATTGAATATTTTGACGATAGCTTGAACAGGGATTATGTATACAAGAACCTTGGTGTGAAAATACCCAAATCTCCAAAGGCTATCCTCGTGGCCGGTATTAACGAAGGATTTGATAGAATTAAAGCTCAACAAATTTTGAGTAGGGAAGGTAGGAAGATTGAGCTACAAACCTATGATGATGTTAGGATTAGGCTTGAACTCTACCGATCTGAGTTATATTCAAAATATGAAACTTTGAAAGGTTTATCTTGTCATATAGTTTTAAAACTTTATAGTCTCAATGGTTCTATAAATTTTCTACTTGATCTTGGTAAATATGAGAATAAAAATCGTATTTCGCTATATCTTGATAGAGAGGACAAACTAACTTTCCGAGTTTTTGACAATGATGGTAACAAATACATAAATAGTATTAAGTTAAATACTTATGGTTTTAATTATAATAAGTGGTGTTTTATAACTTTTGAATTTGGAATCAGCGAAGATTATTCGATATTGATATTAGAAATTAACGGAAAATATTTTAAAGATGTCGTACTTAGTGATTTGGATATAAATTTTTTGGACATTCTTGGGCAAAATAATGAATATTTTAATTATACTATTGGCTCCGATTATTCCTGTAAAGCTCTAACAAATATGCGAACAAACAATATTTTAATTCATAATAGAACACTAACATTCCTTGAAAAATCTGATATTAGAAACAATTACAAAATTAAAATCCAAGAAGCTGATGTATCACCACATTATTTAATAGAAGGAAATAGCTATATACGTTCAATTAAATTCAAATAGGAGTTTCCTTACTGATCACCGATTACATTATATACATTGTAAATATCATCATAAGCCATTCTTTCATATTATCGTTTATAATATAAAAACTGGAATAGCCAGTTCCTTTGAGTCATGATTAGATATCCTGTTCTTGAATTTACGAAAGCAGTATTAATGAAGTAAAAAAATCCAGCACGTTCGGCTAACCAGGCGCTCAACCGGACGGGCAAAAAGCCGCCCGCCGGTTAGCTTGATGTTAGATGCATAGAGAAAACGAAGTTAAAACATTGCGAAATAAGTAATACGAGGCAAGGGGTCAAGTCTGCCATTGACCTTTAGTGAGGGGCCGAAGGTCACAGGTTTGTATCCGGTAATATTTCAATTCGGGTCAAAGGGATTTTTTTATTTTCTTTTTTAGATTTTTTAAAATATTTTTCTTTTTAATCTTTGCCTCATCAGACTGTCCTTCCGGCTGAGTGCGCCATCTGAAATTTGTCCAGAGCCACTGATCCGGATATTTTCTCACATATTTCTCTATGATATTTGTAAATGCAGCCGTAATGCTTGTGGTGTCCTGTTCGGGATCGTCTGTTTTCTCCCACTTGATTTCTTCACCAATAATAATTTTTTGTGAGTTATCACTGTTTCTGATCATGAAAACAGGTATGATCTTAGCGCCTGTTCTAAGTGCGAGCCCGGCCGGGCCGGGTGCAGTTGAAGCTTTACGTCCGAAGAAATCCACAAATATTCCGCCGTGTCTTTTGTTCTCATCAGATATCAGACAGAGTATTCCGTTCTTTCTTAATATTTTTAAAGCATCTTTATAAAACTGTCTTTCAGGAAGTGTCGGTATGGATGGAAGCTTTATGTACCGGCGTGATTTACGGTAAGCGATGGAGCCGGCCTTTGTCTTAAGGTCTCTGACAACAGTAAAAAAATTATAATGCATGCTTGAAAGTATGGTTCCGATCAGCGCGTAATTACCGATATGGCTGCTTATGGCGATTACGCCTTTTTCAGCTTTTAGCGCATTATTCAGGTTTTCAATGCCTTCAATTGAAATCTTTTTCCATGACCTTTCCCTTAAGGGTCCTGCACAAAAGAAAAGTTCAGCCCAGTTTTTACTGAAATTTTGAAGTACTTTTTTTGACAAAGACTTTTTTTCTTTGGGGGTGATTTTGTTATTATAGGCAAGTCCAAGATTATGCAGAATTTTATTTTTGGTACGGTTTGAAAAAGCATACAGGGCATCTCCGACTGTTTGACCCAGGCGTAAAGTGTTTTTGCGGCCGATTAGGGTTGTGATGGAAACGACCAGATATATGCCGGACAGGTAAAACAGGGCTAATGTTTTGTCAAATAATGTATCGTTATAAGAGGTGCGATTTTTACCGGTCATAAGGTTATTCCTGTGCTGTAAAAAGCTTAAAGGGATATTCTTTATAAAATGGTGGTTTTGTCAAGGCTAATAATCTGTTAGTTGTAATCTGAACGTATTTGTATTATAAATAAGTATTTGAAAGATAAAGAAAATTAAGGTAATATATATCGCTTATCTAAAGATGCTTTTTGAGAAGCAAGAGAAGCTCAAGATCTCAGGATGTTAATTAATAAGAATATCAATAATATTATAAATTTAAAAGCAGGAGGTTAGAGATTATGGCAATAATAGATTTTGGAGGCGTGAAAGAAAACGTCGTCATGAGAAAAGAGTTTTCCATGGCAAAAGCCCGTAAAATTCTAAAAAATGAGACGATTGCTGTTCTCGGATACGGTGTGCAGGGGCCGGCACAGGCGCTTAATATGAAAGACAATGGTTTTAATGTTATCATCGGTCAGTCAAAACAATTCAAAAAAGACTGGGACCGGGCAATAAAAGACGGTTTTAAACCGGGAAAAACACTTTTTGAAATAGAGGAAGCTGTTGAGCGCGGAACAGTAATTGAAATGCTTGTTTCTGATGCCGGGCAGAAAGCCGTATGGCCGCAGGTTAAAAAACACCTGAAACCCGGTGACTGTCTCTATTTTTCACATGGTTTTTCTATTGTTTATAAGGATCAGACCAAGGTGATTCCGCCGATGGATGTAGACGTTGTTCTGGTCGCACCCAAAGGTTCAGGCACATCTCTCCGCCGTAATTTCTTATCCGGTGCAGGTATAAATTCAAGTTTTGCAGTTGCTCAGGATGCGACCGGTAAAGCAAATGACCGTTGTCTTGCTCTGGGTATAGCCATCGGATCCGGTTACCTGTTTCCGACAACTTTTGAAAATGAAGTTTACAGTGACCTGACAGGGGAGCGCGGTGTTCTGATGGGAGCTCTGGCGGGTATTATGGAAGCCCAGTATGATGTGTTCAGGAAGAACGGACACAGCCCCAGTGAAGCCTTTAATGAGACGGTTGAAGAATTGACCCAGAGTCTTATCCGGCTGGTGGATGAGAATGGTATGGACTGGATGTATTTAAACTGTTCCGCAACTGCTCAGCGTGGTGCGCTTGACTGGAAGCCAAAATTTAAAAAAGCGGTTATGCCAGTTTTTAAAGAGATCTATAAAAGAGTTAGATCCGGTGCAGAGACCAAAAGAGTGCTTTCTTCAACCGGAAAAGTAAATTATAAAGATCAGCTGACAAAAGAGCTTGATAAAATGGCCAATTCCGAGATGTGGCAGGCCGGAAAGGCAACCCGTTCGCTTCGTCCTAAAGAGGCTGCAAAAAAGACGACAAAAGCAACAAAGGGAATTGCCGGAAGAAAGACCAATTAAATCCCGCTTTTTTTAAATGTATCTCATATACCGGCATGATCTTTTTCATGCCGGTATTTTGTTAATAAGAATTGTCATAGCCAGTGGAAGGTTTTAAATTATGCTTAATATCTTTAAAGAACTGCTTAAAAAGGGAAGCGGGCGTGCCTCAGATGAAAAAGAGAAGAACCTGGGTCCGGAGAAGGAACTGCAAGTTGCTACCTGTGCGCTCCTTTTGGAAATGGCGCATGCTGATGATGAGTTTTCATCTGAAGAGGAAAAGCAGATTGAAATTCTGATGAGGGACCGCTTTGATATAGCCCCGGAGACTTTCAGTGAGATCAAAGCGATTTCGGATAAGAGACGTGCTGAAAGTATTGACCTTTGGCATTTTGCAAAGATCATTAAAGACAACTATTCTGCGGCTGAAAAAGAAAAGGTGATTGAAATGATATGGGCAGTTGTCTATGCGGATAAAAAACTTGATGCCCATGAAGATTATCTTGTGCATAAGCTCGCAACCCTTCTGGATCTTGAACATAAACAGCTTATTAATGCAAAGCTGAAGGTCCTGAAAGAAATAAAATAAATTTAATTTATTTTATTTTATTTTAATTTAATTTATTTTAATTTATTTTAATTTATTTAATATTTTGGCTTCTCTACAAAATCCATGGGTAAAAAAACAATTTACACCACTGATCCTTTTTAAGGCACAAACGGACGGGTTGAAAATAAATGAACATCGTACGTTAAAAACAAATGAACATCGAACATCGAACGTTCAACATCGAATGATAAATGTAAAAAAACAACAAAACAAACAAATCGGTTGATCTTAGGTGTTGGGTTTTTATTCAATGTTCAATGTTCGATGTTGGACGTTCATCTTTTGAACTTTAGGTTCTTCAATAAAAATTAACGCTAAGAAAAGTCGGCGGTTTTATATTGATAACCAACTGTTTTAACTTTGTGTTTTCTAATTAATATTAATAATATACCCACATGTTTTATTAACGAACCAATATTTTTAATGAAGAGCCGTCATGGAAGAAATAAGCGTTAAAACAAACACGCATTCGGAGATGATAGATATTACCGCAAAGGTGAGTGCTGTCCTTGAAAAAACAGGAGTTAAAAACGGTATCTGTACTGTTTTTACGCCGCATACTACCGCGGGGATAAGTATCAATGAGAATGCGGACCCGGATGTGCCGCGTGATATGATGAAAGAGATGGATAAGGTGATTCCTTTAAAGGACGGATATGCTCACGCTGAGGGGAACTCTGCGGCACATATAAAGTCATCACTGTTTGGATGCTCTGAAACAGTGATTGTGAAAAACGGATCTCTGATGCTTGGCTCCTGGCAGTCTGTTTTCTTTTGTGAGTTTGACGGTCCGAGAAGCAGAAAGGTGTGGGTGGAGGTCATCGGGGATTGAAGCATAAGAAAGTGCCTAAAGTATTTAAAGTACTTGAAGTGCCTAAAGTGCCTAAAGTACTTAATAATGTAAAACCTATTAACTAATAACCCTTAACTGTTGTTTTATTATGAAATTTATTGATTCTCATGCCCATCTTGATCTGCCGGAATTTAAAAACGATATGGCCGATGTTATTAAACGGGCGAAAGAAAATGGAATAGAAAATATTATAACCATCGGTATCGGTATTAAGGAGTGTAAAGCGGCCATAAAAATAGCTGAGGCCTATCCTTTTATTTATGCGTCTATCGGTATTCATCCTCATAATGCAGGGTCGTTTGATCTGAAGACACTTGATTTCCTGGAAGAGAATGCAAAAAATAAAAAAGTGGTTGTCCTAGGTGAAATGGGGCTTGATTTTTTTAGAAACCATTCTTCCCGGGAAGACCAGATCAGAGCTTTTCGCGCTCAGCTTGATCTTGCAAAAAGCGTAAAGCTGCCTGTTGTTATTCATGACAGAGATGCCCATGCCGAGACATTATCAATGCTTGAAGAGGAAAAACAGGGGTTGAACGGCGGCGTGATACACTGTTTTTCAGGTGATGCTGAAATGGCTTTTAAATGTATTGATATGGGCTTTTATATTTCAATTCCGGGGACGGTTACCTTTAAAAATGCAAAAATACAGCACGAGGCGGTAAAAAAGATCCCAATTGAAAAACTTATTATCGAAACAGACTCTCCCTTTCTTGCCCCTGTGCCATACCGGGGTAAGAGAAATGAGCCTTTATATGTGACGCACGTTGCCGAGGCCATTTCAAGGATCAAAAATATGCCTGTTGAAGAGGTCGCCCGGATAACAACGGCTAATTCAAAAAAGCTTTTCTCTCTTGTCTGATCAACCGGTTAGTCTGCCAGGATTATTTTGCATATCATTTTGTGTTATTCCAACTATTGACAGAATGAACATATATTGTTACAGATAATGGAATCTGCCGGCCCGTGTTTTGCGGGCAGACAAAAACGCATAAGGCATGATAGAGGACAGGTCACCCCCAGAGAACTATTATGAAAAAAATAAAATATTCCGGTATCCGAAGTACGATAGGTGAATTTATCCGCCTGGGTAGCCGGGTGAATCCCATTTTCATCAGCAGCGAAATAATTGCGGACAAGCTTAAAGAATATTGTTCCAGTAATCAGCTGAGCTATACACCGGTTCTTATGAAAATAATTGCAGGTATCCGGGACAAGTATCCGATTATGAATACAGTTCTCGCCCGTGATTTTTTTAGAAGAAAGATTTATTTTCCGGATGATATTGACATGGCCGTAGCCATTGAAAAAACAGAAAACGGAGAAACTTTTATTACCAGTCCTGTGGTTAGGCAGGTTGATAAAAAATCAGTTCAGGAGCTTACTGCTGAACTGAAAATACTTGCAGAAACTCCGTTTAGCGAGCGTCCGGATATAAAATCCCTTTCGCTGTTTAACAGTTTTCCCGCTTTTATAAAATATCTTGTGTTCTGTTTTGTCTGTCAGTCGCAGTCTTTATTCAGGTCTTTTTTCGGAACTATCGGATTTACCAATCTTGGATATCTCGGCGTTCTGAATATGTATCCGCACTGGGTCAATACAGTGGTTTTTGGTATCGGCAGTATCGAAGAAAAACCGGTGGTTATTGACGGAGCCATAGCCATAGCGCCTGTGCTTCATGTGACTCTGGCTTTTAACCATAGAATTTTTGATGGTGCTGTGGCAGCGCGGATCCTTGATGAATTTAAGCGCATTATTGTGTCTGGCGAATTTGACGCATTGTAAAAACAGTTTTAAATCCCCGTAATAAGGGCAGGAAGGATAGGTTCTCGAGTAGTGCTGGTGAAGTGTCTTTCCGCTTCCCTTCAGTAGAAGCTCAGCTGCTCTTAAAAAACAGTTTTATGCAAAAATACTTTATACCGGCATTGTTGATCGTTGTTTATTCCGGCTTATTTACGGGCTGTACCGCTTCTGTTTTCCGGGGAGCAAAAAAACAGACACCCGCTGCTGAGAGACTGCATATCGGGAAGCTTATTGCACTGGCTTACCAGGCAAGTCATAAACTGGAAGAAGATGAGTCCTTCCGGTTACTATCTCCCCCGCCTTATCTGGATAAACTGCTGGCTGACGGACGCCTGACGATCGGTCTTGGGGTCGGCACATCTGATCTCGGCAAAGTTGTTGTTTCACCTGAGGATAGCGCTCGTTTTTCAAGTGTAGCGTATGTGATACTCAATAAAAAAATAATTATTGAAAGCAGGCTTATTTTAAGCCGGGATGATTTTCAAAAAGCGTTAACCGAATGCGAAATAATATTTGTTGCTTCACATTCCCGTTTTGGTGCTGGCCCGGCCTTTTTAATTGACGGCAAAGCAAATCCCTACAGAATGCAAAGGACAGCCGGTTACGGGATAACCATGTCTGAAGATGAGGTTGCAGGCTATCAGGGAACGATCAATAAAAGCTATGATGGTTTTTTAAAACAAAAAAAATATTTTGACTTTGAACCTGATAGCACAGATCTTGACCGTGCTGTTCCTTATCCCGGCTACCAGTTTCTTGTTCTATCAACATGTTCCAGTGAAAAACATTTTTTAGATGAGCTTGAATGGCTCCGTCGCGGATATTCCACCACGGCTGTTTTAACCACAAAAGCCTGCGGTGTGGACCCTTTGTTCAGACCTTTTACGAGGTTGCTTTACACTGTTTTTCAGGGGAAGAAAATTGACGAAGTCGTTGAGGCTATGAACCGTGAATATGTATCCGTTGCCTGGGAAAATGTGAAAAAACACAATCCTCCATGGAGCGTGGTTGAAGGGATGTATAAAATCGGTATTCATAATATTTACTAAAACTTTTTTTATGAACAATAATTTCTTGAATACAACAATCAAATAAAGTAGAATTTAAAAGCTCTGAAGATTCCCGTTATTTTTCAGGAACGGATCATTCGTCTCCTGTGAAAACTTTTAATGTCTAATTAATTATAAATTTTAATCAAAAGGAGAAAAATGATATGAAGGGTTTTCTATGCAGGCTTTTGCCGGTATTTTTACTGTTAATATGCATGTGTACTGATGTGAGTGCCGATATACGCTATGAGCGGTTTGATGTTACCGTGCTGTGTCTTCTCGGTGCAAAGGATTATTGCAATACTTTCGAAGTTATTGATGATGAAAAATTTGATTTTTATAACAATGATTTTGAAATTCGAAGTTTTCCTGGAAAAGCCGGTGAAAATGATGACTTTTATCTCTATCTTGGTTTGTTCGTTTTTGCCACAACCAGTGAGCAATCCGGTGCCAATGAGAAATTAAAGGCCAGTGTTTATGCGATCAATTTGCTTGATACAACCATGTTTGGATTTATGATTATCGAATATTCTGAAAGTATTGATAATACAAATCTTTGGGTGCCCAAGTCCACGGGGCTTGCCCTTTTCTGGGGTGTTATTGATGATGATTGATGTTTTCATTCTTTAAATCAGAAAACCTCCAGAAAGTTTCTTTCCCGAGGTTTTTTTATAAAAAATGATGTTTCTAATGATGTTTATTTTTTTCCGATGTTTGCAGCTTATTTTTGTCTTTAAGAATAACTTTCAAAGGATATGGCAAAGAAAGAACGGATCTAAGACATGCTTGCTTTTATGGCTTCCAGTTCAGGCTCTAAACGCCGATAGGTACTTTTGGGATCATATTTGCCGGACAGCTCAGCTTTAAGATGGGTCTTTATCTGCCTTAAGGCTTTTTCAACAATTTCCACTTCTTTTCTTCCTGATATAAATCCTGAGGTAAAAGCTTTTGACGTATCAGAGCCGGCTTTATACGGCAATTTTCGCTTTATTTCAGATTCCCACGGCAAAACCGGTAGTTTGTCCTTTTCAAGACCTTTAAGTGAAAGCCGGTTGTTAAAAGCTGTTTTATAGGAACTGTCGAGCAGTCTGCCCATTTCCGGCTGATGCAGCGCTGTTGTAAAAAGCAAAAATGCAAGGCACATCGCTGCTGCAGTTATTCCGGAGGCTTTAAAAATTCCCTGCCGGGAAAGTTTATGAGATGTGTTAACCTGTTTGTCAGAAAAGGGAAAAGTTCTTCCTGTAATGAAACATAATTTAATACAGTTTGAATTTTCAGAGAGGAGGAATTTTGATTTTCTCCATGTACCGGTTCACTGTTTATAAGATTGTCCGGGTCTGTTGTTAGAAGTTTTATTTTTAAACTGGTTTAAAGCAAAAAAAGCATTTTCAAACGGTATTGTAGAGGGCCTGAACAACAAAGTAAAAGTGACAGTGAGAAAATCTTATGGTTTTAGAACACTTAAATGTACTGAAATAGCTTTATATCACGTACTTGGCGATTTACCGGAACCAAAATTAACCCACAGCTTTTATTGACGAATCCTTTTTTATATGGTTTATTTATAAAATATTACCAACCTTAATGGGGGGGGATTAAAGATCTTGCTGGTGTATAGTTATCAGAAGGGGTACCCCTGGGTGGATTCGATTACACGCGTGATAGTAAAAAGCAAGCGCGCATGCTTCTGCAAAAAATCATCCCCCTTGCCGCAGGCCTTGCGCGCGCGGAACAGGTCACGCTATCCCCTGAGATAATTCAGGCAGCTCCTGCAGCAGGTGCGATGCCATGATTGCCGAAGCCGGTCCGGAGCTGGCAGAGGTTTTAAAACAACTGAAGTCAGATATTGAATCAGGGAGTTTAAATTAAATAGGTACAGATTGAACTGCGAGTGTTTCGGGCAGATACATAAACAATCAATGTCAGGGAAATTTCGAATTTTACAAATACAATAGCATAGAACATTAATTAAGGGAGGTGTTGCGTATGAAAACTATTTTTCAAAGGGCTTTTATTGGTTTAGGCCTGGCTGTGCTGCTGCTGGGCGTTACTATGGGCAGAGCGCAGGCTTTTGACCAGTCGGAAAGCTACATGGGCTCCATAGAGCTCTTTGCCGGCAATTTTGAGCCTCAGTACTGGATGGCCTGCGACGGGCGCCTGCTGAACATTGCACAATTTCAGTCTCTCTTTGCGCTGCTGGACTGCACCTTCGGTGGCGATTGTCTCACAACATTTGGGCTGCCGGACCTGCGCGGGCGCGTGCCCATCGGCGCATTCCGGGGGCTGGGCCTTACGAACCGCATTCGGGGACAGCTGGGCGGCGAAGAGCGTCATCTGCTTACAACAACAGAGCTCCCGCTTGCCACTGCCCAGGCAGCCGACGGCAGCGGCGTGAACACCCAGACAATCGCGGGGGGCCAGTCCCACAACAATATGGGTCCCTACCTGGGAATTCGCTATATTATTTGTGTAGACGGCCTGTGGCCGCCGCGGGATTAAAACAGGGGCCGTGTTGTGCTTTTCCCAACATTGCGATAAAAAAATTTTATAAAGGAGGTTTTACTATGCAGGCAGTCAACAAAAAAACGAAAATATGGTTGATGGGTGTGCTACTGCTGTTCCTGGCTGTGGCCATGGTAGCTTCTCCAAACAGGGTTGCAGCGTTTGGAGATAATGATTGTTTAGGCTCGGTCTCAATTTTTGCGGGGACCTATGCGCCGCAAAACTGGGCTTTTTGCAATGGGCAGATTTTGGAAATAAGCCAGAACTGCGCCCTGTATTCGCTTATAGGCAACTACTATGGCGGCGACGGACGAATCACCTTTGCGCTTCCGGACCTGCGCGGGCGGATGGTGCTGGGTGCCGGGCAGGGAATCGGACTTACCCCGCGGCAGATAGCTTCCTACGGCGGTGAGGAAACCCATGTGCTGAGCACCGCCGAGATCTTTTCCGGTACGACGTCTCAGGCGGCCACGGGCAGTGATGTAAGCGTGCCGGTCCTGGGTTCGCCCCAGGCCCATAACAATATGCAGCCCTACCTGACACTTAACTATATTATCTGTGTGAACGGTTTGTACCCTTCGCGCCAGTAGCCGCGTAGCCGTCCAATACACAATTAAAGCTTAGCAACCCTCTGTATCAGGAGATCAATATCTATGAAAAAAACATGTGTCTATACAACAACAATGATGATGAGCATGCTTTCCACTGTGATTTTGCTGGGCAGCATCTGCCTGTGGTCGTGCACCGGCCCGGTGGTCAACCTTGGTGCTCTGGTGGGCCTCACCGGCGGCGCGTCGTCGGCCGGTGAGAGCGTGAGCGCAGCTTTGAAAATTGCCGTTGAGGATGTAAACGCCTACCTGGCGGTCAACGGCGCTGCATTCACCATTGAAGTGACCGAGCAGGATACCGGTTCCGACCCCCAGACAGCGTTGGAGGCAGCCAAAGACTTTGCAGCACAGGGGATCAACATCGTTATTGGCCCACAGACCAGCGAAGAGGTCGCTCACCTGCTGAGCTATGTGAACACCAATAGCATACTGCTTATCAGCCAGGCCACGGCAGCCTTTCTGGCTATCGAAGACGACAGCCTCTTCAGGCTGGTGACTGACGACAGAGGCCAGGCCAAAGAGGTCGCCGAAACGATGAAAGGCGACGGCCTAGAAGTCATAGTGCCCGTTTATCGCTACGATGTCTATGCAACTAATCTGCTGTCACTGACCGGCGAAGCGTTTGAAGAACTGGGAGGCACGATCGGCGATGGGGTTAACTACGATGTCGATGCAACCGATTATACCGATACGGTAGCGAGCCTCAGCGATGCGGTTGCCGCGGCAATAGATACGCACGGGGCTGCAGCGGTGGGTGTATACGTGGTGGCCTTCGAAGAAGCGGTTGAACTGTTCAAGGCCGCCCAGGACGACCCGGTACTCACCTTGGTGGCATGGTACGGCAGCGACAGCCTTGCCCTCGACGCCGCGCTGCTGGCCGATGAGGATGCCGCGCAGTTTGCGGCGGACCGATTACTGCTGTGCCCCATGTTCAAGTCAGAAGGAGACAACGCTGATGAGATCAGTGCTGAAATCAAAGCGGTCATCGGGCGCACACCCGAAACGGATGCCCTGCAGGCCTACGATGCCGTCTGGATCTCCGCTCTGACCTATCTTGGAACCGGCCTCACTGCTGACAACGAAACCCTTAAGGCTACGCTGCCCGAGGTAGCGGCAACCTACAGCGGCGTTACCGGTAGCACTAAACTCAATGATGCCGGTGACCGTGCAAGCGGTTCCTACACGTTTTGGGCCATCGAGGAGCAGGGCGGAAGCCTGCAGTGGGTCATGCAGGACTAATACCGGCATGGTTCCAATAACACACACGAAGAGTTCTGGTCCGGCTGCGCCCGCCCCGGCGGCTGCAGCTGGCAGCATCTGCAGCTTGCAAAAGGCCGTTTTTTTGTAAGCTGGTGGGGTCGGACCTCAGTAACTGTTTGAATAAACTTTACAATTTATCAAAAAAGGCATAGGTCCAAACCTTAGCTAGCTCTTTTTGATAGTAAAAAGGTACTTCTAACGGTAGAAATTTTTTACAGGCATAGTCATCTCAGAAATGACTATTGATAAAAGCAAGAGTTTAATCAGGTTTTTTGTGAAGAGGCTGTTTTGAGATATTTTTCAAATGAATGAGCTTTTTCTTGGTTCGTAAAAGCGATGGCTGTTTTGATTTGCCATGGCTTAAACTTATCAGTATGTGCACATTTACCGCTATTATAGGCCTTGAGGCGGTCTTCGAGGTTTTCGGTAAAGCCAGTGTAAAAGTGTTTGGAAGAATTTATAGATTCAAGAATATAGACATAATAGAAATTTTGATTTCCAGTTTTGGTGTGCATCCTTCTCTTCTCAACTGTGTTTCGAAAAGCGAAGGATGGAGGTGGGGGGAGTCGAACATTCGTCCACCTTTGTAATATGTTGAGATTACATGTAAAATTAAGCATATTTTTTGATCAGCACTGGTCTAGCGCCGGTTTTTTTAACGAGTTTTAAACCCCCTTCTTTTCAGTGAGTGTATTTAAACCTCGAAAATAATCCATGAGTTCTTCTTTATAACCTGATTATTTGTTTTCCGAAAGGCTGCTTTTCACCTGCAGAATACAAACATCCAGAAGTTCCATCTGTTAGGAATATCTTGATAATCCTGTCTTTTTATATTACTGGTGTATATAGAGCCTGTCCCAATTTTGCTTATTTCAAGTTTTAATGGACAGACAGG
>CAYLYF010000103.1:0-13534 GCA_964387595.1 uncultured Thermodesulfobacteriota bacterium
TTTAAATTTCATCACCTTCCTGAACCGGGATCCTGATACAAAATTCTGCGCCCCCGAGAACTGACGCTAAAACAGATATGGTTCCCTTGTGATCAGCAATGATCCGCTGGCAGATGCTGAGCCCGATCCCGGACCCGTCACTTTTTGTGGTATAGAAAGGATCAAATATTTTTTTCGCATCTGGCCTGGAAATCCCGGGCCCTGAATCAGAAACCAAAACAACGACACTCCGCAGATCCAGCCTTGATTCAATATAGATTTTTTTATCCGCTTCACTGTTTTTAAGGATTTCAGAAGCGTTTGTTATCAGGTTCATCAGCACCTGTTCTATCTGCTGTCTGTCGATCATTATTTCAGGCAGATTATCATCAAGATCTGTCTCAAGCTTTATACCTGCCTTCCGCAGGGTAACCGAAGAAAGCATAACAGTCTCTTTAATCACACCGTTTATATTTTCCGGCTTTAACTGCGGCGTTGACGGCCTTGAAAAATCAAGGACCCTTTTAATCACCCCCTCTATTTTTCCCGTTGCCGTCTTGGCATGGCCGATCAGTTCTGTAAACTCCTGAGAATCTTCCAGCCGTGAAAGACGTTCACGGATCGCATCCAGAAGAATATTGACCCCTGAAAGCGGATTTCTTATTTCATGGGCAATCCCCGCAGCCACATGACCCAGAGATATCATCTTATCTTTCACACCGAGGAGGGCCTCCATCTCTTTTTCTCTGGTGATATCAAGCATATTAACCAGGGTCGCCCTTCGTCCCATATATTCTATGGCACTGATATTACTGTGTGCCCAGCGCAAAGAAGCCTCTTTTCTGCCTTCCCCCATGGAATAAAACCGGTACTCAATACTGAGCGCCTTAACTCTTCCCGAATTAACCGACTGGTAAAAATCTTTTACCGTCTCAACATCATCCGGATATATCTTATCAAAATTTATGATTTTAAAATCATCAGGAAGCGGCCCGAAAAGTCTTTCTTGTTCAGGATTTTTATATACGATCCTGTCATCCTGAATAATAAATATACCGGTATGGGAATTTTCCACCAGGGTTCTAAATCTTTTTTCTGAATCCCGTGTTTCCTGTTCAGCAACATACCTTTTCATTTCTGTCTGATAATTCTGAGCAATAATAAAAAACAGCAAAAAAATGGCGATCAATAGAATAGCTGCTGATATCTGGATAATGTTTGTGGTTATTTCAGCGATCTCAGCCTTGACATCTTCTATATAGATACCGGTGCCGATGATCCAGCCCCAGGGGGTAAAGCCTTTGACATAGGATATCTTAGGAACGATCCGGGTCTCATCATCCTTCCACTGCCACATGTATTCCACATAACCCGAGCCGTTCTTTTTTACGATATTCACAAACTCTACAAATACCCGCTTTCCATTAGGGTCTTTATAGTCTGTTAAGTCCTTTCCATTGAGATCTGTCCTGTAGGGATGGATCACCATGGTCGGATGCATGTCATTTATCCAGAAATAGTCCTTCATGTGCTGACCGTAATGAAGATTCTTTATCTGTGCAATGGCCTGTTTCTGGGCATCCTCACGGTTTAAGATTCCCTTTTGTTCATCATATTCAAATTTTGCCAGGATGTTCCAGGCTGAATTTGTCAGCTCACGGATCATCTCGCGCTTTCGGTCTACACTGTTTTTTTCAATGGTCGGGATGATGATATAAAAGATGGCGGAAAGAAAAAGGATAATGGTAAGAACCGTCGGAAGGACAATACGAACAAAAAAGGATCCCCACGGAATTGATAAATTCTTTTGAATCATAATATCTCGTTCAGTAGAAAAATTTAAAAAAAAGAGTAAAGCGTTGTTTCCCTCATCCCGATCATAACAGGACTTAATAAATCATCTTAGATATACCACTAAATGGTCAATTAGCCAATTTATAAGTGGCCAAATGACCATCTGACAAAAAATTATCCTGAAGCAAGCATATCTATTTAATATAAATAATATTAAATAATGATATTATATATATAATTATTAATTAAAATATTTTGGCATTCTTCCTGCAATATCTTACTTTAAATAAACACAACATGAGAACAAAAATAAACTAAGGAGATAAAATCATGCAGGGGAATCTAAAAGAAAATCTTGATCCAGAGGTGGAAAACTCGGTAAAGGCACCAGAAATCAAACTGATACAGCCTGAAAAAGTTTCTGCCATCAGCGTTGTCGATACCACCTCTAATCCGGCACCCCTTGGACTTCTTGGCTTTGGAATGACAACGATCCTTTTAAATATTCATAATGCTGGGTTTCTGCCTCTTGATGCAATGATCCTTGCAATGGGAATCTTTTATGGCGGTCTGGCACAGATCATCGCAGGAATAATGGAATGGAAGAAAAACAATACCTTCGGCACAACCGCATTTACATCATACGGACTGTTCTGGCTGACTCTGGTCGCTCTTATTGCACTTCCTAAAATGGGAATCGGTTCAGCACCGACGGCTCAAGGCATGGGCTGCTATCTTTTTGTATGGGGTTTACTCACAGCTTTTCTCTTTATTGGAACATTTAAGATGAATAGAGTGCTTCAGTTTGTCTTCGGATCACTGACACTTCTCTTTTTTCTGCTGGCAACCTCGGACTTCACCGGAAACGCCACCATTAAAACTATTGCAGGATATGAAGGAATTCTTTGCGGAGCTGCCGCATTCTACGCTGCTATCGCTCAGGTACTCAATGAAGTTTACGGTAAAGTAATTTTTCCCCTGGGTCCCGTGGAATAAACCCCCCTCTTTTTTCCATGGTCTCCGTGTTAAAAGCGGCCTCCTTTTTAGGAGGCCGCTTCCTTTTTAAGCCTTAAGATCAATAAACCTTTCACGCATCACGTCTCACTTTTAACAGCTACCGGATTACTTTCAACTTCACAAAAAACCTTTCAAGAAGTGACCTGTTTCTTGGAATTTTGACGTCATGATGAACGACATCCACCTTAAAGTTGTCGTCCAAGAGCCCAAAGCCCTTCCAGATAGCAGCAAAACCATAATAAGACGTATGATCATCCCGATGCTGAAACCATTTATGGTGATGCCCGAAAAGCCACAGTTTCGGTTTAAAATGTTCGACCAGTTCCCTGCTGCGCCTAAAACCTGTCTCACCATAATATTCAAGCCCCGGGCTATTCGGCATGCCGATTCCCAGCGGACAGTCATGGGTCAGAACAATATCAACATCTTCTGCGGGAACCGAAAGACAGGCATCAATGTCATTATCCGAGATCTCAGCTCCCCTTTGGGTGATCATGGCATCCATATATTCAGACCCGCCCAGGCATAAGAAACGGTACCCGTCAATGGTATGAACCGTGCCACGTTTAAGGTGGATAAAATAATCCTTATATTTCTTCGTCAGCCATGGGAGCGCATCAAAGTCTTCGTGATTGCCCTCAATAAAATATACCGGACGGATAAATTCTTCCTTTTGTTTAATAAAAAAATTATACAGATTGGCCTTATAAACACCAAAATCTCCCAGGTGAATAACAGAAGAAACAGAAACCCCCAGCTCTGATTCGGCATATCTTATCTGTTCGTTTATTGTACTATAATATGAATGTGTGTCTGAAAGAATTAGAATCATTAAATTGCACCGCCATCCATCCGGCCGGTAAAGTCGTAACTTAATTTAGCCTGGAAATGTTTTGTCTGTAAAAAAATCTCTTTAAGCATCTTCTGTTCTATATAAGTAAGATTTCCCGGACTCACATAATTGTCGGGACTTCTGTTTCCTTTTAATACAGCTTCTGCCTGGATGCGAAGCCTTATTTGCATCAGCTGGCTGTATGCGTAAACAACCTCCTCATAATTCTGTTTTGAAAGAACCCCCAGTTCATACAAACGCTCAAGTCTTTTAAGGGTATTTGATGTATCCAGGTTATTTTTCAGAGCATATATTCTGGCATAATCAACAATCGGCATAATAGAGCTCTTTATATCAAAGGCTTTCCCATGAGTTTCAACTGACTCAACCACAATGTTGCCAAAAAAGCCGATCGGGGGCGTCACCTTAAGCACATTTCGTGCAAGATACTGAAAAAAGTTGGGGTGCTTTGAGGTCACTTCCGCCAGATGTTTTCTTAAGTCACGGGCAAAGCTGTCATCCCCGTAAGCAGACTTAAAATCAAAAAAGATCTTCGTCTGCAAAAGGTCCTCGGCACTCGACTCTGAAATCCATTCCGAAAAATATCTTTTCCACACAGAAATAGGCTGACACCATTTCGGATTCTGCGCCATGTTGTCACCGTCACAATATTTGTATCCCGCATCATCAAGCCAGCCGCATACCTTTTTACTCAGGAATAAAAAGTAATCGTGAGTCTTTTTTTCCATCTCTTGGGGAACATCTTCATAAACAAGGGCATTATCCTGATCCGTACTTAAAGTCTGCTCCTCCCGGCCCTCACTGCCAAACACCAGAAAAGAGAACCGAACCGGAGGTATGCCCATCTCCTTAATGGCAAACTCGATCAGCCGGTTTAAAAGCGTATCGGTGATGGTCGTTATCAGATGGGTAATAAAGCTTGCACTTGCGCCGCTGTTAATAAGAGTTGTCACCAGATAAGGGATGGAGTCTCTCTTTTTCACAATGTCAGCCGGTGAATCCGCGTTTTTTATTTCCTGTAAAAGAACCGAAGGCGCATAGTTCTGAATCAGGGTTATATCTTCACTTTTAACGACTCCAAAAACCATTTTCTGACGGTCTGTTACAAACAGATGGGTAATACTTTTCTGCTGCATCAAAATGACGGCCTCAAATATATAGGCATCTGAATCAATTGAGATAACAGGCGAAGACATGATCTCAGAAACAGGCCATCCCATGCTGAAACCATCCCTTGAAATGTTTTTCCGCAGATCCGCATCTGTTACCGCCCCTGTCTCTTTCCCCTCTCCATCAACAATCAAAAGGATATCTGCTTTATTTTGGTTCAGCAGAACAACAGCCTCCTGAACAGGCATCCCGCCGGAGCAGGAGACAACATTATATAAAGGCAGACTGCTGACAGCGGCATTTAAAAATGACATTGCGTTCTGCATGTCATTTAGATATTTCTCCCGTTCCTTTTCTTTTGTCAGGATATCCGTAACATCTTCTATAATACCGTCAAAATATTTTGGGTTTCCCTCTTCATCATACACGGTTACCGCCCAGATAGAGGCGCTAAAAACGGTGCCGTCTTTCTTCTTCAGCTCCAGAACTTCACGCTCCCAGTTACCGTTAACCGCTTTTGTTCGGAGTCCTTTTTGTGCCCTTGGATCTGCGTACAGGTCGGAAATCGGGATATCCAGCAGTTCTTCTTTTTTTTCATATCCAAAAAGGCTTACCATCGCCGGGTTGACTTCAACAAACTGCGGTTTTTTATCTATGGTTCTCCGGTAGATCCCCACATTTAAGTTATTTGCCAGAGTCCTGAACTTCTCCTCACTTTCACCCAATTCGTCTTCAGCCTTTTTACGGTTGGTAATATCTGTGACAACCGCAATAAACCCGGATTTTCCCCCGATAAAGATCTCAGACGTGGACAGGATAACCTCTTTTATTCCACCCGATTTTGTCCTGATCTGAGCCTCAAATCTCTCAGGAACAGCTCTGCCGGCAATCAGTTCCTGCACGCTGGCATATCCCGGACTGTTTTTGTCATTTTCAAATATCTCGTTAACATGAAGCTGCCCGAACTCTGCCTGGTTATATTCCAGAAGTTTTGAAATGGTGGTATTCGAGTAAATAAATTTATCATTCACCACCATGAACATACCTTCACTGGCAGACTCCACCAGGGTCCTGTATTTTTCTTCCGAGTCCTTAAGCGCAATTTCTGCAATACGCCGTTTTTTTTCTGTTTTGTAATTACTCATGATAATTGAAGTCAGCAAGAGCGCCATGACAAGGAGAATGACAAGAGATATTTTGATCACGTTGCGGGTGATCAAGGCGATCTCAGCCTTGACATCTTCTATATAGATACCGGTGCCGATGATCCAGCCCCAGGGGGTAAAGCCTTTGACATAGGATATCTTAGGAACGATCCGGGTCTCATCATCCTTCCACTGCCACATGTATTCCACATAACCCGAGCCGTTCTTTTTTACGATATTCACAAACTCTACAAATACCCGCTTTCCATTAGGGTCTTTATAGTCTGTTAAGTCCTTTCCATTGAGATCTGTCCTGTAGGGATGGATCACCATGGTCGGATGCATGTCATTTATCCAGAAATAGTCCTTCATGTGCTGACCGTAATGAAGATTCTTTATCTGTGCAATGGCCTGTTTCTGGGCATCCTCACGGTTTAAGATTCCCTTTTGTTCATCATATTCAAATTTTGCCAGGATGTTCCAGGCTGAATTTGTCAGCTCACGGATCATCTCGCGCTTTCGGTCTACACTGTTTTTTTCAATGGTCGGGATGATGATATAAAAAATGGCGGAAAGAAAAAGGATAATGGTAAGCATTGTCGGAAGGACAATCCGGGCAAGAAACGATCTCCAGGGAACTTTTTGTGTTTGATCCGTCATAATAATATGAATATTACAATTTGTTCTGTTTTGAGTCAACCAGATATCTTCGCCCAAACCAAGATTATTCTTTGTCAAAATGTCAAGATGTTTGCCTGCAAAAGCTTGATTTAAGCTTAAACCCGCCATTTTTTTGCCAATCTGTCATGAAAACAGCTTTTGTTTATCTGAAAAAAACAGGGGCGTCACCCACTTCTTAACAAAAATAGAGTCATTTTAATAGGTTACACAACATACAAACCATTAACAGATTAATGGCATACTAATTGCTTTTTTCTTGAGACTTAGCAGGGGTAGTTCATCAATTATTAACCATCCTTTATTGCCAAATTTTTAACATTTAAACTGGATTTACCGGTCCGGGTTAACGGCAGGTAAATCAATTTTGCCTTGACAAAAAGGACTGTTTTACTTATAATTTCGAATTTCCCAAACAATTTATCTTCTTAACTATTTATATTACAAGGTATAAATATCGATTATATAACTGAACTTTTTTTAACTACTTTTTTAATAAAAACCTAAGGAGGAAAAAACATGGCAGGACACGGACCAGCAGCAGACTGGGGAGAAGACAAGGCGACTGATTACAAAGAAAAACTGGGGATATACTTATTTATCGTCTACTGCATCGTTTATGCAGGATTCGTAGCAGTCAACACTGTAAGCCCCAAGCTTATGGGTATAATTTTATTTTCAGGACTGAATCTCGCTTGCGTATACGGCTTTGGACTGATCATTCTCGCTATTGTAATGGGAGTTATCTACAACGCAATGTGCACCGCAGCAGAGGATAGAATGAACACACCAGCAGGGGAGGGTAAATAAATGATTTATGAAGCTTCGATCGCAGCAATTATAGTATTCGTGGTAATCGTTATCCTGGTACTCGGGATCTCAAAATACTTCGCATCAAGAACAACCTCATCCAAAGGTTATTATGCAGCCGGTGGAACCATCCACTGGGGAGTTAATGGTATCGCATTTGCCGGTGATTATCTTTCAGCAGCATCCTTCCTGGGAATCTGCGGAATGATCGCATTCATGGGTTATGACGGGTTCCTTTACTCCATCGGCTATCTGGCCGGTTGGGTTGTGGCCCTGTTTGTTGTGGCAGAACCCTTAAAGAAAGCGGGTAAATATACCTTTACTGACGCACTTGACAACAAATTTAATTCAAAAGCAATTCAGCTCACGGCAGCTATCAGCACTCTGGTCGTTTCTGTCTGCTATCTTATCCCGCAGATGGTTGGTGCCGGCGCACTGGTTAAACCGCTTCTGGGTATGCCGCACTGGGTGGGCGTGATCATTGTAGGTACAATCGTTATTTTTATTGTAGCCACCGCGGGTATGGCATCCACCACTTATGTTCAGTTTATTAAGGGCGGACTCCTGCTGGTATTTTCAACCATATTGACGGTAAGCCTGATGGTAAACGGTTTCAAACTGACACCAGACAAAAACTACCATGCATTAACAGCCATGGAAGCCGCTGTAGAGGCTGGAAAAGTAGTTGGCGTAGGGGACTCGGCTTACAGCATTGCCGGTCAGCACGAATACAAAGGCGTCGACGTGGTGATGCTGTCAAAAGACGGTATCAACACCTGGTGGTCGCTTAACACTGAAGACGGAAAATCCGTATTAAAAGAAGCACTTTCTACAACGGTCCTTGCAAACGGCGACAAGCTCTATAACGGCGAGCCTAAAGAAAAACGTAAATTTTTCCAGGTCGGCGCCATGAGCAAGATCATTGTTGACGGAAAAGAAGTTAAAGAAACAGGCCCTGTGGGCCCGTTCAAATTTCTGGATATTGTGACCCAGGGTGAAGTTCTCCGTTTTAAAAAGAACAAGGTCCATGACGACGGCAAAACCATAACCATCTGGACCCAGAACCCCACTTCAGGCGCCACCATCATGCGCCCGGGTCTTAAGTTCAAGGTAGATGAGGGTTCAACCTTCATGTCTAAACTGAACTTTGTATCTTTGATGCTCGCTCTGTTCTTCGGAACTTCAGCGCTTCCGCATATCCTGATCAGATACTATACAGTTCCCAGCCCGAAAGATGCCCGAAAGTCAACCATCGTTGCTATCGGATCTATCGGTTTCTTTTATATTCTGACTCTTTTCATGGGTCTCGGCGCCATGACACACGGTGTGCTTGACCTTGAAAGTTCCAACATGTCAGCACCGCTTCTGGCCAAGTTCTTCGGGATAGCACTTTTTTCCATGATCTCTGCGATTGCCTTTGCAACCGTTCTGGGTACAGTTTCCGGTCTGATCGTTGCAGCATCAGGCGCTGTTGCCCATGACCTGATGTCTAACTTTGCCGGCATCAAGATGACAGACGAAGGCCAGGTGAAAGCAGGTAAGATCTCAGCAGTTGTTGTTGGAATCGTCGCGATTATCCTGGGTATTCTATTCAAGGGCATGAACGTGTCTTTTCTGGTGGGCCTGGCCTTTGCGGTTGCCGCATCGGCTAACCTTCCGGCGATCTTCATGGTTCTGTTCTGGAAAAAAACCTCAGCAATGGGCGTTGCTCTTTCAATCATGGTAGGTATGATCTCAGCTCTGGGTATCATCCTTTGTTCTCCAAGCATGTGGGACAAATACGGCCTGGATCCGGCTACCGCACCGATCGCGCTGAACAACCCCGGTATTATTTCTATACCGCTGGCGTTCATAACGCTGGTCATTGTTTCTATCCTGGTTCCAGGTAAAAGAGACAAAGAGGGTAACGCTGTAAGGATTTAACTTATAGTTAAAAATAGTTAAAAAAAGGGCAGTGTCTGTACAGACACTGCCCTTTCTGTTTAATAATGGTTTTCTTCTATGCACTCTGCTCCCTGCCCTATGCGGCGGCCCTGGCCCCTCAAACTGTAATAGTATCCTTCCGAATTCCGCAGTCCAAACTCCAAATTTTTTTCCATCGAACCCATCACAGCTTCATCTTCCTGTATCCTTCCGCTAAAGCAATATTCACGCTCACCACCTCACTGTTTAAGGATCTAAACTCATACGCTTCGGTGATTTCGGGCAACCGGTCTGCCTCTTCCTGTGTCTTGACCACCGAACCCGCCGGCACGTACCGTCCCGGCCTGACCTCAACTCCCGTCAAAAGACATTTTGGCTCAACCACACAACCCTTCCCCAGTCTGCTTTTAAATATAAGCGTCTGCATCCCGACAAAAGTATCCTCCCCGATAAACGACGGGCCGTGCACCTGCACCTGGTGAGCAAGGGAAACCCGCTCCCCTACATATACAGCATATTTATCACCATTAACTTCGATAAGGTTCTTTCCTGTCTCCCTGTCCGTTTCAAGAGCATGGATCACCACCCCGTCCTGAACATTTGAATCGTCGCCAACAAACAGGGGCTGCCCCTCATCTCCGCGCACAGAAACAAAAGGCGAGACCATTACTTTTTTTCCGATAATGACATTTCCAATAACAGCTGCAAGAGGGTGAATGAAGGCTGTTTCGTTTATTTCCGGCAGGACCTCTTTGTCCGCAAAGGGTGTTTTCGGGTTTTTGTGTATCATTCTTTGTCCTTTTATTTTATTTTCGCTCAATACCCCAACATATCGGGGCAACTTTCAATTGTGCGGCCTTTTTAAAAAGGGTTCAAGGGGGCAAGGTTTCCAGGGCGAAAGTGAACAGTCAAAAAAACAGACTCACCGCCAAAATGAGCCCCCTATTTTCTACGGCTCCCTTTTCTGACCTCCCCTTTCCGTGGATAATTCCTGTGATTCAATTAATTATATTTTATTTTATCAAGCCCTCATGAGTGAGTAAACAGAAATAATTATCCAATTATCAGCAGATTGTCGACCCTTTTTCCGTTCCGCTTGAAACCTGGGCCCCTCGAAACCTTGGCTCCTCTCCCCTTAAGAAGCATAGAAACCCCACAATAACCCCTGACACACGCCAATTCACAGAATAATCAGCCTGTTTATTTAATATATATAAGCTTTTTCACATAAAACATCCTTGATTTTTTACACATCATAGTTTACTTTTATACTATAATTAGTTTATACAAAAACATGCCGGCCTTTTAACTGTGGTGTTTTGATGGATCCGAAGAAAAACATATCAGATTTTGACAGGATAAAAAGACAGATGCTGATCTTTAACGAGATCGGAAAGACCCTCACCTCATCGCTTACCATAAATGAGGTCCTTGAAAAGATCCTAGGCAAAATTGCAGAATATTTTAACCCTGAGAACTGGTCTCTGCTTCTGCTTGATGAAGAAAAAAATGAGCTCTATTTTAAGATCGTTGTCGGCGAAGCCGCAGAAAAGATCAGAGACTACCGCCTGAAAGTCGGAGAAGGGGTTGCCGGCTGGGTCGCAAAAACAGGCCGGCCCCTGATCGTCCCCAGCACGAAGGACGAACCGCTGTTTACAAAAAAAGTAGATGAGATGAGCGAATTTTCCACCGAAGCCATCATCTGCATTCCCATGAGAATTCGAAACCGGGTGATCGGCGTTATTGAACTCATAAATAAAAAGGACCTCTCTCCGTTTCAACAGTATGACATAGAAGTCCTTGCAACCGTTGCAGACTATGCAGCCATTGCACTTGAAAATGCACGCAACTATGAACAGATCCAGAAAATGACCATCACCGATGACATCTCCGGGCTTTTTAATTCCAGACATCTGCACAAAGTACTTGAAGGCGAGCTCGACCGATCACAAAAGAACAATACCAGTTTCTCTTTGATCTTCTTTGACCTGGATTCTTTTAAAAAAGTCAACGACACTCACGGCCATCTGGTCGGAAGCAGTCTTCTAAGCAAGGTCGGAGCCCTGATAGCAGACACCATGGAAGAAGGCCATCACGGAGCCAGATACGGCGGTGATGAATTCGTGATCATTCTTCCGGAAACAAATAAAAAGGATGCGATTGTTTTCTGTCAAAAACTTCAAAAAAGACTTAACGATGAAAAGTTCCTTGCAGACAAGGGACTCGACATACATATAACTGCCAGCTTTGGAATCTCAACATTTCCAGATGACGCTAAAACCAAATGCGAGGTTCTGCATATTGCAGATGAGCGCATGTATACCGTAAAGGACCGCAACAAGAATGACATCTCCTCCTCATGATCCGGACATCCAGACAGACACCGCCCCAGACATCCAAATAAAATTAGATCAGCTTGAAAATAAGCTAATCTGGGCTGACCTCTACCCTTCAATCGCTCCGATCATTATTGAAATCGGTTCTGGCAAAGGACGCTTTTTATTTAAGACCGCCTCGGAAAATCCGGACAAAAACTTCCTGGGCATTGAAAAATCACTCAAGTACTCACGGGTACTGAACCGGCGCGCGGAAAAAGAGAACCTGGACAACCTGCGCCTGTTAAACACTGAAGCCGGTCACTTTGTTTCCAGATATATTCCTGAAAAATCAGTTTCAGGATATCACATCTATTTTCCCGATCCCTGGCCGAAAAAACGGCACAACAAAAGAAGACTGATAAACCCAGCTTTTCTTCAGGCTCTGATCCCATCACTTAAACCGGGGGGCGCTCTCTACTATGCCACCGATTTCAAGGATTACTTTGACCAGATGCTGAAAGTCTCAAGAACCTGTTCGGAAATAAAGGAGATCTCGTGCAAAGAAATAGACCCGAAAGATGAAAACCCTGAGGCCGCACTGACCAACTATGAAAGAAAGTATCTGATCCAGGGAAGACCGATCTATAAGGCCACATACGAAAAGTGTCTAAAGTGAGCTAAAGTATTTAAAGTGACTAAAGTACTTTTAACTGCGGATTTCGGAGTGCGGAGTAAAATATAAATTCCCGATTTAACGTTTTTTCACCATGCGCTCAGCTCCAGGCACCATGCTGTTTAATATAATACATAAATGACAAAAACCAACACACAGACCGAGATACCGGGAATATCAAGCGAACAAATTGTCTTGTCGGCCAGCCGGCGCACTGACCTGGTTGCCTGCCACCCGGATTATCTGATCGAAAGACTTGAGGCCCATCCGCCGGAAAAAGTTCACACCCTGGTGATCTGGACAAAAAACCCGCATAACATGATAAAGCCGGGCAGACTTCGGGATATTTTATCCTCTTACTCACAGATCTATGTTCACCTCACCATAACGGGCCTTGGAAAAACCATTCTTGAACCGAACATCCCGGAATGGAACGAAATCGTCAGCATGATTCCAAACCTTGTTGAAATAGTAAATGCTCCAGAAAGGATCACCTGGCGGTTTGATCCTTTAATTGAGGCGGAAAAAGACGGGACAAAGATCTCAAACTTTGCGCTTTTCGGAAAAATCGCAGAACAGATAAAAAAGAACAAGCTCACAAGCTGCAGAACCAGCTGGGTAGAACCCTATAAAAAGGTGATTAGACGGCTTGATAAAAAAGGGATAAAACTGACCATTCTTTCAAAAGAGGAAAGGCAAATTCAGGCCAAAGAACTGGAAGCACAGGCTGAAAATTTAGGGATGGATATCTCCTACTGTTCCATGAAAGGCTTCTCCCTCTCCCATTGCATTGACGGAAAGCTCTTGAACCGGCTCCACCCCAAAGGTTTTTCCTGCTCTGAAAAAAGGGCAAAAGGGCAGCGAAAGCGCTGCGGATGCACAGAAAGTCATGATATTGGATGGTACAGCCTGAAATGTGACAACGGATGTCTTTACTGCTATGCAGAACCGCTCATATAATAATATTATTATTGATAACATGATTATTTTGTGTTAATATTTTAAATTACATCGCAATAAAACGGGCTACTAGCTCAACTGGCAGAGCAACTGACTCTTAATCAGTAGGTTTGGGGTTCGAGTCCCCGGTGGCCCACCAAATTAATAAAGAAAATTGAGGTAGTTAGAAGATTGATTCTAACTGCCTCTTTTTTTATTGTACGTTGGTATGGGACTTGGTATGGGACTTTTTTTCAAAACGCTTATTTGCCTGTTCAAAAATATCCATTGCCTC
>CAYLYF010000104.1:0-13522 GCA_964387595.1 uncultured Thermodesulfobacteriota bacterium
ACGCAAAGTCAACATTGCGTGCCATCAACTTGAATATGGCTGATGTTAATGTTACTCGAGCTTATCGTAAATTTTGCGTTTATAATTTTGTATTAGTGTCAGAACCGATGTGATCCCTGATGCAAGGTCTGTCAGGTCAACCTGGACTTTTACAAATAATTGTTGTTGAGTTTTTAAGCTCTATCCGTTTACTTCTGAGGACTTTGCAGTTACAGAACAATGTCCATTCATTTTTTTAATCCTTGTGATATTTTCTATTGAGATTAATGGAGATTCCCCGGTAGATCTGCTCCACAAGAAAGAGCTGGGCCATCTCATGGCTAAAGGTCATTTTTGATAATGATAGTACTCCATCAGCATGTTCTTTAACTGTTTGGTCAAGACCAAAAGGACCCCCGATCACAAAAACAATTTTGCTCTCATCTTTTAATATCTTTTTTGCGAACTCTTTTGAGGTATAGCCGTTACCCTCTTCGCTAAGAGCGATGGTGTATCCATTTTCTTTTTTCAGGAACCCGATAATTTTTTTAGCTTCTGTCTGTATATCAGAATCTTTTATGGTCTGATAATTAATAACCGCATCATGCTTAATACGCTTAATATAGGCGTCAACTTTTGATTTTATTTCCGGGTCCTTAATTTTTCCCACTGAGATGATCAGAATTTTCATAACATGTGCAGTTTTGTTAAAATAAAAGCTTTATACAATAAAACAATTGCTACTTGCATGGACCAATTCTTCGGCCGGACATTGTGCTTGTCATCTTCATATTCATCTGTGGCATGGTGATGGTGAATTCACCTTGAAAAGTATCTTTTTTGTAGGTGATCTTACCGGTTCCATTGGAAGTTCCTGCTTCGGTTTTGCATTCTGATTTCCATGAAACAGTATTTCCGCTTGTTTTTTTATCCGTTATCACACAGTCTTTGGTCTCTTCTGTTTTTTGCGGGATAAGGTCTTTTTTTGTAATGCACTGGGTGTGTTTTTGCGGGGGCATGGCAACAGGCATACCGGGCATTTCCATTTTAGTGGTTATTTCATATTGGCCTTCATTTATGTCAGGAACAGAGCCGGCGTATAGTGCTGATACAGACAGACAGAGGGTCAGTATAATCAGGGCAGTGATGTTTTTCATTTTTAATCTCCTTAAGATGAATTGTTTATTTTATTAAAAATAGCAAATGGGCCGAATAGTGTCAATTAATAAAGGGGACATGGGTGTAAGGTGAAGATATGAAAAAATAATTTCAGTTTAGTTGTTGTTTGGTTTTAATTATAATATTAACAACGACTTTTAACCGTGCGACCCGAAAAGCTTTTAGCGTTTTGGGGATTTGAGTAATTGTTTTAAAGAAATATTTGTTTTACTTTCTTTGCTTGTTCCAAAGAAAGTAACAAAGAAAAGGCACCCTATGTCCGGTTCCGTAAAACGGGATTCCCTTGTTATAAGTTTTTTTGCGGTCGGCGCCACAAACTCGTCCCGATTTATCGGGACTCAGACATGCGTCGCCTTAGATCCACAAAAAAACTTATAACTGCGGCTCGGCCAAAATGGGGCCCCGATTTTTCTACGGTCCCCTTTGGGAACCAACATAAGGCCACGGCTTTTGAGACTGTATCACAATACAAAACTTAGCCTTTAAACTTAATTTTTTTGAATGGTCAAACCATTCAAAAAAAAACAATACTCTGGGAGTCAAAATTGGAAGCCTTATTTTTTTGTTAAACAGATGGTACAGCCTCTTTAGCCGTGGATAATTACATAGCGGGTATCCGGGGAAGGATAAAGTAAAGATTCGATTAAAATCAAACTTCAATTCTTGAAGTCTTTATGAATCATGTTTTTAAAAAAAATTGGTTTTGTAATATGTTTTATGATAAAAAGTAAGTTTACTTATCATTTAAAAGAATTCAGCTTTATAATAATTAAACGGAGAATTGTATGAAAAGGGAAGTCGTCTTTTATTCGGAGGGGGCAAAGATAATCGGAGATCTATATGTGCCGGAATCATATTCAGAAGAAGATGAATTGCCCGCTGTTGTTTTGTGCCATGGTTTTTCAGGTATAAGAGAGATCCTACTTCCTTCTTACGCAGAAGCTTTTGCAGAAGCAGGTTATGTCTCCCTTGTTTTTGATTACAGGGGATTTGGTGACAGTGAAGGTGAAAGAGGGCGGTTGATACCTTCTGAGCAGATCGTTGATATCCGAAACGCAATGACGTTTATGGAGACCTTAAAAGAGGTAGATGCTGCCAGGATCGGTTTATGGGGTACCTCCTTTGGCGGTGCAAATGCAATAACAACTGCGTCAATTGATAACCGTGTAAAGTGTCTGACTGTTCAGATCACCTTTGGAAGCGGTGAGAGAATGGTCACCGGCGGGATGGATTTAGAACAAAAAGCAAAAATAAGGGAGACCCTTAAAAAAGCCTGGCAGCGGGCAGTTGTGAAAAATAAGCCGATGATGCTGAACATGGATCAGATTCTTACGGACGAGGATTCGAAGGTTTTTTACAGGGAAACTGTTGAAAAACACCCGAAACTTAAAATCAGGCTTCCGATAACCACAATTAAGGAAAGTCTGGAATATAAACCTGAAAACAGTATTTCTTCTGTTAATGTTCCTGTTTTAATAATCGGTGCTGATCAGGACATCGTCTGTCCGGTCGATGAGTCAAAAATACTGTATGAAAAAGCAAATGAACCCAAAGACCTTTTTGTGATCAAGGGGGCAAAACATTACGATGTTTATGAGGGGGAGAAATTTAAACTGTCCTCCGGAAAACAGATCGAATGGTATAATGAATATTTATAACTATGAAAAATAAAATGACATATAAAATCTATCTCGAAAGCCTTGGCTGTGCCAAGAACCTTGTGGACAGTGAGGTGATGCTTGGTTTTTTACTGGCGGAAGGGTATGAGATCACCAATCTCCGGGAAGAAGCAGAGATCATTATTGTAAACACCTGTTCTTTTATAGAAGATGCGGTAAAAGAGGCAGTAGAATTCATATTTACTCTTGCCGTGGAGAAAGAAACCGGTGTTTGTCAATATCTGATCGTTTGCGGCTGCCTGATCCAGCGTTATGGTGATGAGCTGTTAAACGAAATGCCGGAAGTCGATCTTTTCCTGGGTACAGGGGAGTTTCAGAATATTATCTCACATCTTGATGACCTGATCCATGGACAGGTATCAGACAGAATGCTTAATAGCGGGTTGACTTTTATGATGGATGATAAAACGCCCCGTTCCCTTATTACGCCGGGCAGCAGTGCATATCTGAAAATTTCCGAGGGATGTTCTCATAAATGCACTTACTGTACGATCCCTTCGATTCGCGGAGCATACCAACAGCGCACTCCTGCCTCGGTTTTAAATGAGGCAAAGTTTCTGGTTAACCAGGGAATAGAGGAACTGAATCTTGTTGCACAGGATACCAGCCGCTTTAACGGCCTTCCATCGCTTTTAAAAAATATGGCAAAAATAGATGGGCTCAGATGGATTCGCCTTTTATACTGTCATCCCCTGAACATGTCGGATGAGCTTATAAATGTGATCGCAGAAGAAAAAAAGGTGTGCAGCTATGTTGATATTCCGTTGCAGCATATTTCAGATCCTGTTCTTAAAAGGATGGGGCGAAGGATCACTCGAAAACAGACAGAGACCCTTGTCTTAAAAATGAAGGATTTAATACCCGGTATTGTACTTCGAACGACTATGATCGTCGGGTTTCCGGGTGAAACGGAAAAGGATTTTGAGGCTCTTCTAAAATTTGTAAAGGAGACAGAATTTAACAACCTCGGCGCTTTTATCTATAGCGATGAAGACGGGACGCCGGCCAGCGGACTTAAGGGTAAGGTTGAGGAAAAGGTCAAGGAACAGCGTTTTAAGGAATTGATGAGACTTCAGACGGGTATATCCCGGAAAAAAAATAGTGTCAGAAAAGGAAAAGAAATAGAAGTCCTGGTGGAGGGTATTTCAATGAATGAAAAATACCTGCTTCAGGGAAGAACTGAGTTCCAGGCCCCTGAAGTAGATGGCGTGGTTTATTTAAAGGATAATGTTCCTATTGGTTCTTTTGTAAATGTAAAGATCACAAGGTCTTTGACCTATGATCTTATCGGGGAAGTAATATTCTGATGCATCTCTTTTTTGATCTTTGCAGTTTTAAGGGCGCTGTGCCTGGTGCAGCATGGGGAGAGATTAAGGTATCTCTTTAAAGTTGTGCTGCTGAAGGTTATATGACTATGATATTAAAAAGTTCTTTATCTGCATACAGGCCTCATCTGCACGCTCAATCCAGAACGCATGGTACCCGTCTGAAAGTTTGACGAGAGTGCTGTTGGGTATCTCGCCGGCCAGGTATCGGCTGTTTTCAATGGGGGCAATAAGATCATCCGTGCCGCAGATGATAAGGGTTGGGGCTATTATCTTCTTAACATCTTCCAGCATGTCATGCTCCGCGGCAGCACCCAGTTGCCGATATAAAATATCCATGCCTTGTTCTTCTTTTTCTTTGATCATGATGTTTTTAATTTTTGCAGCTGTTCCACGGGAGTTCTGTAGAAAATTTTTTGTATAAAAAAGTGCCATAACGATTTGAACGCTTTCAGAGGCGTTGGCGAGTGAAGAGGATTGAAAAGACGCTAATGTTTCCGGTGAAGGCGGGAAACGGTTGAAGCTGGGCATGGTGGCGCCAAGAACAAGATGGTCTGTTGCACCCGGAAACATAAACGCGAATCTTTGTGCGATCATTCCGCCAAAGGATATTCCGAAAATATGGCTTTTCTTTATTCCAAGTTCTTTAAGAAGACAAAAAGTATCTTCTGCCAGCATCTCTGTTGAATATTCAATGTCCGGTTTGCTGGATTTGCCTGAGCCTCGGTTGTCAAAAGTGATGACCTGAAAGGTGTCAGACAAGATGTCCGTCATCCAAGCCCATTGGTTCAGAGAACAAGACATCCCCATGATCATGGTAAGGGGCGGACCCTGTCCTTTGGTTTCATAATTTATTTCTATTCCGTTGGCTTTTAAAGTCGGCATGTGTAAACTCCTTTTATATAAGGGGTTAATACAGGCGGGCTAATCTCAGGTGGTGTAATCCGCATTTATCCTGACGTATTCATAGCTTAGATCACAGGTGGTGACCATGCAGTTTTTGCTGCCGTTATTTAAATCGATTAATAATGTTATTTCCTTGTTTTTAACAGTTTTTTTAAGTTTTGTAATATTCTCTTTTATCCCCTGTCCGTTTTGAACGGCCGGAATAGTGTTGAATAAAAGGTTAACCCGGTTCATGTCAAAGGCTGCACCGGAACTTCCCAGCGCTCCCAATATTCTTCCCCAGTTGAAGTCTTCTCCGAAAAATGCGGTTTTCACAAGACTGGAGTTGGCGACCTGCATGGCAGCTTTTTTCGCGTCTGCGTCTGTTTTCGCCTTTTCAACAATTATGTTGATGAGCTTTGTCGCGCCTTCACCGTCTTTTACGATCATTACGGAAAGTTCTTTCATCACAAGGTGAAGCATTTTTTTGAAAGTGTTATACGCTTTAGATCCTTTTTTTGTAACGGTTGTTTTGGTAAGATTGCTTGACATTACAATAACGGAATCGTTTGTGCTCATGTCTCCGTCAACGGTTATCCGGTTAAAAGTTTCTTCATTGATCTCTTTAAGAAGGCTTTTAAGAAGTTTTTTTTCTATGGATATATTTGTAACAATAAATGCCAGCATAGTTGCCATATTGGGCATTATCATACCTGAGCCTTTAGCAAGCCCAAGTATTTTTACACAATCATTATCAAAGGTCTCTTTGTATGACGAGGTTTTTATGCAGGTATCTGTTGTTATGATGGATTCCGCAAAATCTTTAGCATTTTTTGAAGAAAGATTATTTATCAGCGTTGGGATGTGCTTAATGATCTTTGCAGTTGGAAAGGCAACGCCGATAACACCTGTAGAAAAAGGAGCAACAAGCTTATCCTCTATATTAAGTTTTGATGAAAGAATTGCGGCGGTTGCAAGGGCATCATCGATGCCCTGCTGTCCGGTGCAGGCGTTTGCGTTCCCGCTGTTAACCAGCACAGCCTGAATTAGGTTATTTTTGATGTTTTTTCCACAGACAAGGACAGGTGCTGCTTTGACACTGTTTTTTGTAAATACCGCAGCTGCAGGGCAGGGCCGGTCAGTGGTTATCAGACCCAGGTCCTTTATGGAAGCTTTTTTTATTCCGGCTGCAATTCCGGAAAACTTAAATCCGGGGACACCCTGTGTGATGGGAAAACGCTTCATCGTATAAAAGAGCCCTATTTGATATATATAATATGTAACATTTTATACCGCAAATTTTCTGAGCGGTTACTTCGTAATGGTGTTGCATAGTGAAGAGAGCAAAGAATTTAAAGGGTAACGGTTTTTGATATTTTAAACTCTATGCACTTACCGCTATGCGTTTTAGTAGTTGCTGAAAAGACCTATGCTTTGCCGCAGCACTTTTTATATTTTTTGCCGCTGCCGCAGGGGCAGGGCTCGTTTCTTCCGATCTTTTTTTCTTTTCTCACAATCGGTTTCTTTTCAGTTTGTCCCTCTCCTCTGCTCAGCTCAATTTTTTGCGGTTCTGATGGCCGTTCTACGGCCCCACTTTCAATAGCTCTGACCATGAAGAGCTTTTCGATAAAATCTCCTTTTAAACGTTCAACCAGACTTGTAAAAAGTGAATACGCCTCCTTCTGATATTCTCTCAGCGGATCCTGCTGTGCATATCCTCTGAGACCGATACCCTCTCTTAAGTGATCCATGTCCAGCAGGTTGTCTTTCCAAATTTCATCAAGACGTGTCTGATAGATAAACTTTTCAAGCTGGTGCATGACCTCCGGGGTAAACTCTTTTTTTCTGTTTTGATACTGCTGCATGATGTCGCCGAATAATTTTTCCTCAAGTTCATCGGCTTTTGCAGCTTTAAGCTCATCAGCACTTAAGCGTATCGGGAGAGAAAACTGTCTAAAGATGGATTCCACAAATCCTCTGGTGTCCATATCACTGGACGGGATCTCTTTTGCATAATAGGTGTCAATTATATCTGCCAGTAGACCTTCGGAATATTCTTTAATCAGGTCTTCCAGGGTCTCATCGTGCAGGGCCCTGTATCTGAGCTTGTATATGATTTCCCTCTGCTTGTTCATGACATCGTCATATTCAAGCAGATGCTTTCTCATCTCAAAGTTATGGTTTTCAACTTTTGACTGGGCATTTTCTATTGCTCTTGTGATGAGGTTGTGTTCGATCGGTTCGTCTTCTTCCATTCCAAACCGGTCCATGATGCCTGAAATTCTTTCTGCACCGAATATCCTTAAGAGATCATCCTCCAGGGAAAGGAAAAATTTGGACGAGCCGGGATCACCCTGGCGCGCGGCACGTCCTCTGAGTTGACGGTCTATGCGGCGGGAGTCGTGCCGTTCAGTTCCTATGATATGAAGCCCGCAGGGGACTTCTTTTTTGCAGTCTGTTTTTTTATTCCCTTTTTTAACCGGATCTGGACAGTTTTTGCAGCCCTCTTTTTTTTCAATTTCACAGTAAAGGCAGCATTGCTGACATTTTATCACACCCGGGCCGAGTTTAATGTCAGTACCGCGGCCGGCCATATTGGTAGCGATCGTTACAGCACCTGCCTGACCCGCATTCTCAATGATGGATGCTTCTTCCTGATGCCTTTTCGCATTAAGCACAGAATGTTTTATTCTTTTGGGTATCATACGGCTGATGAGCTCGGAGGTTTCAACCGAAACGGTTCCTACAAGTACCGGCCGCCCCATTTTGTTCATTTTTTCTATTTCTTTAATAACGGATCGGTACTTCTCTTTTTTTGTTTTAAAAACAACATCAGGGCTGTCTATTCGCCGCACCGGTTTATTGGTCGGCATGACCATTACCTGGAGTTTATAGATTTTTATAAATTCAGGCGCTTCTGTTTCTGCCGTACCGGTCATGCCTGAAAGCTTTTTGTACATCCTGAAATAGTTCTGTATGGTTATGGCCGCCAGGGTCTGTGTTTCGCCTTCTATCCGGACCCCCTCTTTTGCTTCGATCGCCTGATGAAGACCGTCACTGTATCGTCTGCCCGGAAGGATACGGCCGGTAAATTCATCGACGATCATGACCTTGCCTTCATTTAATACATAGTTTATATCCTTTTCAAAAAGCGAATATGCTTTTAACAGCTGGGAGATATTCTGCAGCTTTTCACCTTTTTCTGAAAATTCTTTTTCGAGATCCATCTGTTTATTTAACCGCTCATCCTCTGTCAGGTCATCATAACCTTCTGACATGCTAAGGTCAGGCATAATGAAAAAATCAGGGTCATTTGGAGAGAGCTGGTGCCGTCCTTTGTCGCTTAAGTCGATTGTGCTTGATCTTTCGTCAATACTGAAATACAGTTCATCGTCGATTTCAGGCATGCGTTTATCACGGATGTAATCAAGCTCGATCTGGTCCACCATTTTCTTTAATGACCCTTCTTTGGCCATTTCTAAGAACTTTTTATTTTTGGGTGATCCTCTTTTGACCAGAAGGAGTTTAACCCCTGCTTCATACTCTTTTTCTGGGTCCTTTAACAGGTCCTCTGCTTCTTTTAACAGTCTACCCATGAGCTGGTTTTGACTGCGCATCACGTTTTCTACAGAGCTCTTGTAGTGGGAGAAATAATTATTATCTTTCCTTTCAACCGGTCCGGAGATAATAAGCGGTGTACGTGCCTCATCAATTAGAATACTGTCGACCTCATCCACGATTGCAAAGTTATGCTTGCCCTGAACCTGATATTCGGCATCATTTGCCATATTGTCACGCAGGTAATCAAAACCGAATTCAGTATTTGTTCCGTAGGTTATATCTGCTTTGTACGCTTCTTTTCTCTCTTCCTGGGTGATGTCGTGGTGTATCACGCCAACAGTAAGACCCAGGAATTCAAATATCTGACCCATCCATTCCCGGTCGCGTTTAGCCAGGTAGTCATTGACTGTTATGATATGTACACCGTAGCCTGAAAGCGAATTAAGGTATGCAGGCAGGGTAGCCACCAGGGTTTTTCCTTCACCTGTGGCCATTTCAGAGATCATTCCCTTATGGAGTGCAATACCGCCTATAAGCTGTACATCAAAATGACGCATCTCAAGGACTCTCTTTCCTGTCTCCCGAACGCAGGCAAAAGCTTCGGGGAGGATGTCGTCAAGAATTTCACCGTTTTTGACCCTGTCTTTAAATGCGGGAGTCAACTCTTTGAGCTGATCATCCGTCTTGCTGCTCATGGTCTCTTCAAAACCATTGATCTGGTCAACGATTGGCTGGAGTTTTTTTATCTCCCGTTCATGTGCAGTTCCAAAAACCTTTTTTATAAGTGAAACAATCAAGTCACTCTCCCTGAAGTTAAATCTGTTGTTTAATATTTCTTAGGTTATTTACAAGCCGTACTACTTTTTCGGGATCTTTTTTCCCGGGAGTTTTTTCTACTCCGCTGCTGAGGTCAATACCGTAGGGGCTGATTTTTTTTACGGCTTCGCACACATTTTCGGGATTAAGGCCTCCGGCCAGAAAAATGGGAATGCCCGAAGTTTTATTTATTTTTTCAGCCGTATCCCAGTCACAGGTCTGGCCCGTACCGCCTTTTTTCTTTGCGATCCGAGTATCAAGGATTATAGCATCTGTGCCGGCATTTTTAAAATTGTTAATCAGGCTGATCAAAGACCGGTATTCAGCATCAGTCGTGCCTGTTTTGGGTATACTGATGGTTTTCCATATTTTGCAGGTCAATTTCTTTTTTAAATGCTCGATATCTAAAGGGGTGTAGCCTCCAATAAGCTGAATAGCATAGGGCCTGAGAGCGGTGGCATTATCGATCGTTTTTTTCAGGTCTTTCTCCAGAAGTACAACAGCAGGTAATTTGGATAATTTTATGATCTCTCCGGCTTTCTCAAGTGATATCGATCTTGGAGATTCTTTGATATCTAAAATGACCCCGATATAGTCTGCGCCTGCGTCTGCTGCGGTCCCGGCATCAGAAACGCGGGTTATTCCGCATATTTTCACGTGTGTTTTCATTTATATGTTTCAGCTAATCTTTAAGGGCGTTCATTGAATGTTGTGGAGCCGGGCATGTTTTTTGTTGAGGAAGTTTTCCCGCTCAAGTGGTTAGTCAGCCCTTTGTATGATTATTTTCTAAGGGTTTTATTAGAAAGGTTCTTTAAGTCGCTTGTTAGTCCATTTAAAGCATCTTTAAATTCTTTTGCTTTTTTAAAATGACTGATCTTGCAGCATACTGTTTTTGTGCTTTCGTCAAATATTATGAGTTCAATAGCGATCTTGGGAATAACACTGCTTTTAAAAAATCGTTTTTTGGGTATCAGATCTATGATTGCAGTTGATACACCTATGTTCATCTTTCCTGTTTTTGACTGATAGGGCGAAAATACTTTTTTCAGATTTTGGGTAAGTTCTGCTGCAGCCCATGGGTATTTTATGTTGCTGTAGTTCTCAACCGGAAGGATATTTATGTTTCCGCAGGCGTTAAGGTCAAATCCCGGTTTTACCCAAAGCCAGGAAACGATACTATCCTCTTTCATCCTCTCATAGTCGGAAATGAGTGTTTTTGGCGTTGCATAAATCTGGAGGGTCTTGTTTTTCTCAAATTCATCTTCTTTCGCCGTCCTGTTTTTTTTAAAAAAAGTACATCCTGAACTTAACAGAAGAATGATTAGAATTGAAAAAATGATTGAAAATTCGATAGTTACATTATGTTTTTTCATGATTTACCGTAAAAATGGATGATTTTTCAGTTGTTTTTAAGTTTAGGAATGAGCATAACCAAAAAGTGAAAGAAGGTCAATAAATTATGATTGATATTTTTCTCTAAATTTCATAAATTAAGTTAACTATTTTACGTTTACATTGGCGTTTGAAAATTGTATATGTTATATAATCATTTTATAGTTATATTTTTTGTATAATTAATTAATTAATTACTAGATATAATCAATTGACAAATGTCCTGGCAATTAAATACGACAAAATTGATCAGCATTGTAGAATATGAAATTCCCATTTTTTAAAAAGAAGTCTCCAAAAAAAACTTTCGAAACTCAGCTGGAAAGTCTCCGAAAAGCTGCCGAGGCAAGCCCTGACGATGTGAGGATACACATAAAGATCGCAGAGCATTACATGGAGGCCAAAAAAAAGAAGGAAGCCATTGAGGCCTATCTGTTTGCTGCCAAGGAATACCAGAAAAGAAGACTGCCTCAGATCGCGGTCGCGATCTATAAGAATGTAATATCGATTGATCCGGATCAGTATGATGTATATCTTGAACTGGCAGATCTTCAGATCAAAAATGATTTTGTGGGTGACGGTGTTGCGCTGCTTGAAAGGCTGGCGGCCCATTATTATCAGAAGGGGATGAAGTTCGAGGCGACTCAGGTGCTGGACAGGATAGCAAAGGTTGATCCTGATAATGAGTTTTTCAGGAAAAAGGTAGATAACTTTTACCGGGAAAAGGACCTTTCAGCAGAGAAAGCCCGTGCTCAGGGACCTCAGGACAAGTGGAAGCTTGTTGAAGAAGAACAGAGCGAGGATAATCCCGTAGATGTTTTTTCACAGAGTTTTTTTGATCTCGAAGAAGCTCTCGGGGGAGATGATACCTTTTCGATAGATGAAAATGCGGAACGAAATGAAGATGACTCTCAGCCTAAATCCGGCGATAAGATGTCCCCTGATGATGTTTTTGAGGAACTTCAGGAAATGATAAAGGCGTCTCCTGATTATGACAGCCCTGATCTGCACTATAATCTTGGGCTAGCTTTATATCGTTCAAACAAATTTGATCAAGCAATGACTGAGTTTGAGCTTGCAGTTGATGGTATTGAGCAAAAGGTGGATTGTTATATAAAACTGGCAGGCTGTGCCAGCGGTCTAAAAGATTTGAATAAAGCAGAGAAATATATAAAAAATGGACTTTCTGTTAAAGGTCTAAGCCCTGCTGAAAAACGGGAGCTTAATTTTGAGCTGGGTCTTATCTACAAGGCAGATGGTAATATTAAAAAAGCCCTTAAAATCTTTAAGAAAATTCAGAAAGAGGACGCAAACTTTAAATCTGTAAATAGTGAAATCTTAAGACTTTCATCAAGGTAAAGAAGGGTGATAAAATATGGCCGTTTTTAATGCTGCTAAAAGAGAGATTGACATAAAGATAGTATATTATGGTCCTGCTTTGTGCGGTAAGACAACAAATGTTCAGACCATCCATGAAAAAATGTCGCCTCAGGAGCGGGGGGATATCATGTCTCTTGCCACGAAAGATGACCGGACGCTCTTTTTTGATTTTTTACCTATTGAGCTTGGTAATGTAAAGGGGTTTAAGACACGCTTTCACCTTTATACTGTTCCGGGCCAGGTTTATTATTCACTGACAAGAAGGGCCGTTCTCACAAGCGCAGACGGGGTTGTTTTTGTTGCTGATTCTCAGCAGGGTAAAATGGATAAAAACATAGAAAGTCTGAAAGACCTTGATGACAATCTGAAATTTCATAAAAAGGGCCTTGAAACGACTCCTTTTGTTCTGCAGTATAATAAAAGAGATATGGATAACCTTCTATCTGTGAGTGAGCTTGAGGCTGCTTTAAATACGTATAATGTCCCTGCTTTTGAGTCCAGTGCTGTCGTCGGTAATGGTGTGATGGAAACGCTTACTGCATGCTGTAAGCTGGTGTTAAAGCAGCTTAACAAGCCTGCCGGAGCAAAAGATAAAAAATCAAAAGCATCTGCAGTGCCTAAAGCTTTTGCTGCGGAAGCTGAACCGGAAATAAAACTGACTGAGGAAGAGCCTGCCGCAGAAGCCGTTCCTGTTGAGCCTTTTACTTCTTTAGACGTCATTTCAGAGGATATCCCGCAGTTTGATGCGCATGCTCCGGTACCGACAATGGATGATCCGGCAGCGCCAGAACCGGATGTTCTTGAGCTTACCGATGACGGTATTCCTGAGATAGAGATCGATACAACCTCTTTATCTGTTGATAGTGAGCCTTCCTCCTTTGTGTCGGAGACAGATGTGCCGTCAGAAGATCCTTCCCTGTCCTATGCTTCAGATATTGCTGATGCTGAAATTCCTGACGTAACAATAACTTCCCCGGTTTCTGCTCTCACTGTTTTGTCCTGCGGTGATCCACAGAAAATATCTGAAACCGCCATAAAAGTCCCGCTAAAATTCAGGGCCGAAGGTGAGGGAAGAGAAGCGTCTGTCAATATTACGATTAATTTTGATGATTTTAAACTCAGTTAATCCTTACTTTTAAAAACAGTCTTTATCTTCAAATGAAAACACACTCTTCTACCGCAATTTCATTTTCTGTACGTGTTCTGCTTTTGTACGTGGTTTTGGTGATGCCCTTACTGCAGAGCACTCCCCTGTATGCCGGGATCGCTTTTAAGGGGATTGAAAAGAACATTTCAGACCCTGAAAAGCTGGAATCCTTTCTTGAA